>JAEHDI010000708.1 GCA_016880505.1 Bryobacterales bacterium
ATTCATGCGCGGCCCCAGCCCCCGCTTCAGTATACGGCCTTTACTCTAACGAACCGGAGAGATGTTCTATCCGAGCGGATAGGTTTCGCAGCCTCCCACAACACCGTACTCGTGTTCGGCGAATGGCCCGCCCTCTTTTGCCTGCTATCGGATACGGCCGTTTCCTCGGGCAGGTCCGGCGATGGCCCGACGCCTGCAGTCATCCGGATATCACGGCGATCACAGACGGTCGCCGGGGAAACGGAGGATACGATGAAAAAGCATCTGCTTGCTGTCACGTTTCTGGTTCTGGGGCTTGCGGTACTGGTGCCAAGCGTCCAGGCGCAGTCCTCTCTGAACTTGAATACGAAAGTTCCGTTCGACTTCACCATCGGCAGCCGGGTTATGCCGGCTGGTGACTACGAAGTCCGAGGTGATACGGTGCGTGGAGCGCTCATCTTCCAACGTGCGGATCGCGCCGTCAGCCACGCAGTGATCTCGATCCCGGTACAGGCTATGCAGCCTCCCGCAAAGGGAAAGCTCGTCTTCACGTGCTACGACGGCCGCTGCTTCCTGTCGCAGCTTTGGTCACCGCTGAGCGCCACCGGACGTCAGTTCCCGAAGTCGAAGCTGCAAATGGAAGTCGCTCGAAGCGCCGCTGCGCGGAATGTTCTGGTCGCGGCAACTCCCCGCTGACGAACGGCCATGACCATGCACCGGTGAGCGAGGCAACCCGGGGCCGCTTCGGTCCCGGGTTGTTTTCATGTGCGGCTACTTCATCACCGCCCCGCCATCCACATTGATCGTCTGCCCGATGATCCCGTCGCTCCATTCGCTCGACAGAAAAAGACACACACGCGCCACGTCCAGAGGCTTCAGCCGCCGTGGCAGCGCCTGTTGCGCGACGATCCGCGCGATCTCCTCCTGTGTCGCCACCCGCCCCTCGTTCTCCGTCTGGACGCCCCCCGGCGCGATGCAGTTCACATACACTCCGTGCGGGGCCATCTCCCGTGCCAGCGACCGCGTGAACCCGATCATCCCTCCCTTGCTCGCGATGTAATGGCTCAGATTCGGCAGGCCCTTGAAGAACGTGACTGACGAGATGTTCACAATCTTTCCGCTTCGCTGCTTCACCATGTGCGGGACCACCAGTTTCGTGCACACATAGACGCTCTTCAGATTAATATCGAGCATCTCGTCCCACTCCTCGTCCGTCATTTCGAGAAACGGCCTCCGAGGATAGATGCCCGCGTTATTGATCAGCGCGTCGATGCGCCCGAACCGGCTCATCGCGTCGTCAACCGCCGGTTCGACCGTCTCTTTGCGTCGCGCGTCGGCGGCGAAGAAGGCGCACGACCCTCCCGCCGCGCGGATGTTGGTCGCCAACGCTTCGCCCGCCTCCGTATGGATGTCCAGGGCGTAGACCCGCGCTCCCTCCTCTGCAAACAGCCGCGCGATCGCCTCACCGATGCCCGCGGCCGCTCCGGTAACGACCGCGACCTTGTCCTTGAGTAGCGGATGGTTCACGCTGCCACTATAACGAACGGTCCTGGGACACAGCTACAATGAGTGTTCCGCGGAAGTGAGGACGCCATCGTGACTCCCAAAGCGTTGCTGTCGTGTTCGCTGCTCATCTTCGTTTGCGGCTGTTCCCGAAGGAGCGGAGCGCCCGTCGAAGCATGGGTCGCCGATCCCCACCGCCACGTCTTCCACGGCAGTTTCGGCCGGGATCTCAAACAACGTGAGATCAAACTCGAAGCCGCGCGGAACGAATACGTTGTCATTCAACTCGCCGCCAAGAGCGCCGGCGGCCTAAGCGGGCTCTCCGCCGAAGCGTCCGACCTCAGAGGCCCCTCATCGACAATCCCGAAGTCCTCGATTCGCGTCCGCTACCCCGGCTTCCTCCCCGTCGACGAGAACGGTCAGTACACCCCCGACCCTCTCTTTAAAAAGCCGTCCGTCGATCTCAAAGCCAACCAGGCCCAGCCTGTCTGGATCGACTTCCAGGTTCCCGCTGACGCCGCCCCCGGCGCTTACGAAGGCGCCGTCTCCCTCCGCCATGCAGGAGGCTCCGTCGCGGACTTCACCATCCACCTCGATGTGCTCGACTTCACCCTGCCGCCTGTCAACCAGGACCCTTCGCAGTTTTGCGAAGCCGGATAGAAAGGTGCTGAAACCGGAGACCGCGAGGGCCATGGTCACGCCGCAGACGAAATTTTCG
>JAEHDI010000709.1 GCA_016880505.1 Bryobacterales bacterium
CTTGGCGTACATCTCCTTCATCTCGCGGATCGGGTCGTCCGTGGCCGCGCCGAGTTCCTCCAGCATGTCCGGGATGCCGACGATCGTGTCCATCGTCACCGTCTCGCCGGATTTCACCGTCAGCACCGGCTTCTTTCCCTCCGCGAAGTAACCCCATTGGACGGTGGAAGGCGTCACGCGGAGCACGTGCTGCGCGAGCGCCGGATAAGCAAGGAAGATCCCCACCAGTACGGCGAAACCAGACATTTTGCAACGATGACTGAGATTCATAGATTCCTCGGACTCCTTTATCGGAATAACAAACCGAGAGTATCACTTGCGCCCCCGGCCGGCTGAAGCGGGTGCGGAAACGTGCCTTGGCCCTGAAGCGCGGCAGAGGCCCGGTCATGTTAGACTAGACAATAGCTAGTCAAACTATGGATACCGTAACTGCTTTCGAGGCCAAGACCCGCTTTGGCGAGTTGCTAAGTCGCGTCGCCAACGGTGAAGAGATCGTGATCACCCGGCACGACAAACCGGTCGCCCGGCTCGTCCCGGAAGGCAGTGCATCCTTTGCGCGGATCCAGGAGGCCGTTCACGACATTAACCGGCTGCGTGAGGAGATCAGCCTCCGGCCCGGTTTCCAGAAACTCAGCCGACGTGCGATCAAAGACGCGATCAATGAGGGCAGGCCGTGACCGGCGGCTTCGTTGCGGACTCCTCTATCGGCGTCGCCTGGGTGGTCCCGGCGCAATCCAGCAGTTCTGCTACGGAACTGCTCGACCGAATTCTCAGCGGGACGCGCTTTTTCGTGCCTGCTCTCTGGCCTTTTGAAGTCTCGAACGCTCTCCTTGCGCTCACGCGACGCGGAAAGATCGGAAACGATCATTACCGGCGCGCGGTGGACGCGCTTCGCCGATTGACGCCGGTGATCGATGAAGACGGCCCGCGTCTCGCCTTGGGACAAACGTCGGACCTCGCCGCGCGTCATCGTCTTTCTGTCTACGATGCAAGCTATCTGGAACTGGCCATCCGCCGCCGGCTCCCGCTGGCGTCGCGGGACACCGCTCTCATCTCCGCGGCAAAGAAACACGAACTCGAAGTCCTCTGAACGGAACGCTGGCGCTTTTCGGTAGCGCCTCACGCATCCTAGGGACCCGGCGCGTCCCGCCCCGCGGCTGTAGAATTGCCTCAGGCCATGATGATCAGCGGCAAGACGCTATTCGCCTTCGTCGATCCGAAGGATCCGTTCATGTCCGGCGACATCGCCGGCGAGGATCAACCCGGTCCAATCCTCTCGCTCATGGACGCCCGGCAGTTTGACACAATCCTGCTCTTCCACACACCGCACACGCGCGAAAACGCCGGCGCTACCCGCGCCGAGGTCGCCCGGCTCTACCCGCAATGCCGCGTCACGGTCGCGGAGCTCCCTGTCTCTGACCCCAAGGATTACTCCTCGCTCATGGGACACCTCGCGCGCCGGGTGCTCGCATTCGTGCGCACACAACGCGGCGCAGAAAACCATGTGTGCGTCTCGAGTGGCACCGCGGAGATGCGCGCGGCGTGGTTCCTTCTTGCGGCAACCGGTGTGCTGCCCGCAAAACTGCTCCAGCTCGGCTCTCCCGCTGAACCTCTGTTCGGAGCCGCCAACGTCCGCGAGGTGCAACTCGATTCGAGCGACTGGTCGATCCTGCGCGACCTCGTCATGCCGATGGAGTACGTCCATCCGGGGCCCCGCCGGCAGGCCC
>JAEHDI010000710.1 GCA_016880505.1 Bryobacterales bacterium
AAGGTTTCGAAGTCTGCGCGCGCCGGCTTCGACGTATCCGCCGGGTAGTGGTGCGGCATGTCGTCCCAGGGCATGAAAGTGCGATCCCCGTTACGCCACGTGATCCATTCGCCGTCGCTTTCGGCCTTGATCGAGACAACCGCGTCGAGGTAATTCGCCGGTCGGCCTGTAAGTACCACCAGGATGCCGTCGAACGCGTACCGCCGAGCCAGTTTCACGCTGGCCTCGGCAAACGCCTCGGTCTCGTACCAGATCTCGTGCGGCTTGTATCCGCCGTTAAGATTGTAGTGGCCGATCGAAAGCTGGCACATCACCGGGACGCGGTCCGGCTGCTGGTGCCGCATCGTCAGCGCGATTCGTTCCTTTCCGGTCATCGCGCTCTCAAAATACCCATCCCGCCAGACCGACGCAACTGCAACAATAGGGGCATGGGTCCGTTCTGCGTTCGAGGGGTTCTTCTGGTCCTCCTGGCTGCATCCGCCGGTCCTGTCCGGGGTTCGGACGGCGTCAGTGAACACATGCTCGTCTCTACCGCGTGGCTCACCGGTCATCTCGCCGATCCGTCCGTCGTCATCCTCCATGTCGGCTCGCAGGAAGACTACGCCGCCGGCCACATTCCCGGTGCGCATCTTCTCCGGCTGGCTGACATCTCCGTCACCGGAGACGGCGGCCTGACGCTCGAGCTGCCGTCGGTGAGTTTTCTTCAGCAGGCCTTCAGCAAAGTTGGTGTCTCCCGCGACTCGCGCGTAATCGTCTACCCAGCGACGGAGTCCGTGCAGGCGGCGACTCGCGTGTGGTTCACTCTGGACTACCTCGGCTTGGGTGATCGAGCGTCGCTCCTGGATGGTGGCCTCCAGGCATGGCGCGCTTCCGGCAATCCGCTGAGCACGGATACGCCGGCGGTCGAAGCCGCCGAGCTCAAGACGCTGGCTCGTCAAGGGCGGGTGGTCGACGCCGAATGGGTCCAGGCGCACCTGCGCGACACGGAAGTTGCGCTGCTCGACGCCCGTGCGGCGGAGTTTTATACCGGCGAGAACGCCGGGAGGATGCCCCGCGCCGGGCACATACCGGGCGCGCGAAATCTCCCTTTCACCAGCCTATTTGATGAGAACCGTAAGCTGCTGCCGGCCGACTCGCTGCGAGAGCTCATGGGCGCCCGCGGTGTAACGCAGGGCAAGCTCATGGTGTCCTACTGCCACATCGGCCAGCAGGCCACGGTTCTCTACTTCGTCGCCCGCTACCTTGGCTTCGACGCCCGCCTCTACGACGGCTCCTTCCAGGACTGGAGCAGCCGGCTTGCCTACCCCATCGAGACCGGACCGTAGGGCCGCGGTCAGATTTTCAGGAACAGCTTCCGGCGGTACATCCAGAACAGGACCAGCCAGTACATCAACAACACCGCCGCACCCTGTAGAAAAGGCTCGAACGCCGGCCCGAAGATTCGGAACGGTTCAGGCCCCAAGTGAATGCGGAATGAATCGAAGAAAAAGTCGTCGAACAGGTGGGCGATCAGGTAGGACGCGATCGAGTTTACGCCGATCACCACCAGCGGAAAGGCCCACTTCTTGTATCCCTTCGCTTCAATTACCCAGCAGAACCCGGCCAACAACAGAAAGCAGGCCCCGCCGCTGAACAGTGTCCAGCTCGGCGTCCAGATTCGTTTCACCACCGGGCAGATCCCGGCGACGTGCAGCACAACGCCCGCGGCGATACCTGCTGCACCCGCGATGAGAAGTTGCTTTATCGGAATTCGGGGCGCCGCCGCACGCAGCCAGCGTCCTGCGGCTAGCCCCAGAATCATCGTACCCAGCGTCGGAATGAAGCTGAGCGTGAGGTACCCTCCAAAATTGGCAATGAACGGTTTCGTCCTCGGGAACAGGTTCAAAAACCATTGATCGAAGGCAAGCCCAAGATTGCTGTTCTTGTTCCAGTGCGCCGCGAAGCCCGAGTAGTGATGCTGCCAGTCCGGCGGCACTCCCACGGCCTGATAGTCGAAGCCGGAACCCGGCACCGGATACAGCGCCCAGGCAAACCAGTAGCCCGTCAGGATCGCCGCGAGCGCCACCCATTGCCAGCGTGCTGGCCGGAACCCGAGCAGGAACAGGAACGGATAGCCCAGCCCGATCTGCGTCAGCGTGTCCTCGAACGTGAAGTTGGTCTGCGAGCTGTGCGTGGAACGCAGGAAGATTCCCAGAGCGATCAGCAGCAGAGCTCTCCACACCGCGTGCCCGAACATCTTGCCGAACGTCCCGCCCTTCGCCATCCGGCTTGCAATCGAATAGGGCAGCGCCACGCCGACCAGAAAAGAAAATGACGGCTGGATCAGATCGTGCAGCGAGCATCCGGCCCACGCGACATGGGTCTGGTTATAGGCAAGGAAACCCCAAAACCAGTTTCCGGGGAGGGCCTGCGCCACCCGCGCCAGGCGCAGCACCTCCGCCATCATCAGGAACATCACGAATCCGCGGTACGCGTCCACCGCAACATTGCGCGGCACTGGCTGTGCACTCGGCTGCAAGCGATACCCCCCCGA
>JAEHDI010000711.1 GCA_016880505.1 Bryobacterales bacterium
GCGAGCCGCAGCACCTGACGTTCGCGATCAGTAAGCGGATCAGGTTCGCCCCAGGCCTCAGTGGCCAGTTCCGGGTCAACTACGCGCAATCCCTGGCGTACACGGCGGACGGCATCGGCCAGTTCCTCGGCGCGCATGTCCTTGAGCAGATATCCCGAAGCCCCGGCGTCCAACGCTCGTCGCAAGTATCCCGCGCGCGCGAACGTGGTCAGGATAATCACGCGGGTTCCCAGTTTCCGTCGTTTGAGTTCTGTGGCGACATCGAGGCCGGTCATTTCCGGCATTTCGATGTCGGTGATGAACACGTCGGGCTTGTGTGCGAGCACGGCACTCAGCGCTTCTTTGCCATTGCGCGCGCGCGCGACCACTGAGATGTCGCCTTCGATCTCGAGCAGGGCAGCCAGCGCGCCCAAAACCATGCCTTGATCTTCGGCAATCACAACTCGAATTGATTTAAGGGCGTTTTTCCCGGGAGAGTTCAATGGCCGCCATTCTCATTCGAAGTAGTCAGAGGAAACTGAATCGTCAGCCGCGTGCCAGAAGCGGTCGCGTGTTCCAGAGTGCCTCCCAGGGCCTCGATGCGCTCGCGCATACCGCGAAGGCCGTTGCCTTCGACGTGAAAGCCGCCGCGTCCGTCGTCCTGGATCTCGACCAGACAGCTTCCGTTCACCGGCATCAGCCGGAGCAGGCAGTTGCGGGCGTGCGCATGTCGCACCACATTGGTCACCGCTTCGCGTACCACCAACGCCACAACGCTCTCCTGTGCCGGCGTCAGCCTCACTTCCGCCGCTTCGGACTTTACCGCCACGCCTGCGGTTTCCAACGTGACTTTGGCCTGCTTGAGTTCGGCTTCCAGGCTGTGGGCGCGGTATCCGCGAATTGTGCTCCTCACCTCCGCCAGGGCTTCGCGTGAGGTCCGTTCCACGTCGGCGATTTCCGCCTTGGCGCGTGCCGGATCGCGGTCGATCAACTTTCCAGCCAGTTCCGATTTCAGAATGATCACCGACAGCGTATGCCCCAGCACGTCGTGCAAATCGCGTGCGATGCGCTCCCGCTCCGCCACTTTTGCCAGGTGCTCGACTTCATCCTGCGCCATGCGCAGCTTGTCGTTGGCGCGGTTTCTCTGCGCAAAATAGATATTCGTCAGGCAGACCACTGTCGAAATTCCGGCAGCCGGCATCCAGAAGCCGGGCGGCAAGTGCAGGAGCCAGGTTTCCAACCCCAGGCCTGCAAGCAGAACGGCCAGCAGCCAAAACGCGGTGCTTCCAGTCGCAGTCACGAACGGTAGAAATGAGGCCGCAAAGATAAAGAAAACGGAGGCACCCGGGTTCCATGGCGCAAATGCCACTCCCAGCAGGGCGATGCCAGCCGCGCCGTACAGACTCAGTGGCTGCTTCAACCAGAAGGTGCCAAAGTAAAGAACCAGAAAAGCAACCCCGCCTGAAATCGTAACCGCCCATTCCCTCCAGCCGACATGATCGACGATCGGATGAATGAAAAAGAAA
>JAEHDI010000712.1 GCA_016880505.1 Bryobacterales bacterium
GATGCCGAGAGCTACTATTTCCGTTACCACACAGAAGAGAATGTCCGGAAGATAGCCGCCACCGGGCTCGAGATGTCGCGCATCCTGCATTTCTACAAGGGATTCGGTTTTGAGACCGAACAGGAGGAGATGCAACGCACAGTAGAGCTGGCCCGGCTGTTCCACAAGCACAACATGAAGGTCCCGGTCTATATAGGCGGCACGATGTTCTCGGAGACCTTCTTCCTCGAAACACCGGAGGCGAGGAACTGGGTGAGGGTCGACCAGTGGGGACAGCCCGTTACGTACGGCAGCCATCAGACTGCGCGTTACTTCGCCTGCCTCAACAACCCCGGCTATGTCGAATACCTCAAGAAAGTGTTGAAGAAGGCGATCGTGGAAGTGAAAGCCGACCGCGTCTTCTTCGACAACTTCACACTCTATGCCGAACCGCAATCCTGCCACAACGAAGCGTGCGTCCGGGAGTTTCGCCGCTACCTGTCCCGCAAGTATGACGCGGACGCCCGCGTCCGGCGCTTCGGCTTCGCCTCGGTCGAAGGCATCCATCCTCCCATCTGGAACGTCCTGAACGAGCCCTGGCAACTGGAAACCATCAGCGACCCGTTGTTGCAGGAGTGGATCGATTTCCGCTGCTGGACGATCAGCAACTACTACCGCCAGCTCTATGACTACATGAAGAGCTTGAGTCCCGGAGTTTCGGTCGGCGTGAACATCAAGGGAGTTATGGGCCGCAACCGCGCTTTCCGCGACGGCATAGACCATCCACGCTTCGCCGACATCGGAGACTGGTTCGAGTTGGACCCGGGATTCGCCGCCGGCATCAGTGAGCGCGGCTCCCTGGTCAGTGAGATCCGCAGTTACAAGATCGGTCAGAGCCTGGGTGTTCCTTTCGATTTTGAGGCCGAGACGGAACTCCGCCTGGCCGAGTACATGGCGTTCAACTTTCAGAAAGAGACCCCGGGCTTCGGAGTAAACGGCGGATTCCGGGAGTTCCTCTGGGTCCCTCAACTGTTTCGCTATTTCGATTTCTTTAAGGAGAACGACCGGCGGTTTTACCGGGGAGCCCGAAGCGTGGGCGACGTAGCTGTTCTGCGAGGGTACGCCTCCATGGCGAACAACAACGATTCCGCCCATCGCGCCACGGTTTTGGCCGAACAGTTGGTGATCCAGGACAAGATTCCATTTCACATCATCTTTGACCGGCACCTTCCCGAGCTCTCCAAGTACAAAGTGCTTATGCTCGCGGAGCAGGAGAGCCTCAGTGACAGCGACATCGAGCAGATCAAGGGCTTCGTCGAACACGGCGGAGGACTGGTGGCCACGGGCGCCACGGGAGATTACGATCAGTGGCGCAGACCGCGCCGGGGCACGACCCTGGCGGCAGCGCTAGGTTTTCGTAAGGGACGGGCCACGCGAGGCGCTTTCGGCAAGGGACGCTTCGTCTACCTGCCTGCCATCAGCCCGGCCACGGAATCGTCCGCAGCCCGGGACCGCGCCCGAAATCTCAGCATAGGCGACTCGTTCACGGCGAGAGGCTACCGCGACTTTACGCCCGAGCAGTGGCTCCTTCCGAAGAACCGGCTGGAGATCCTGGATGCCCTCCGCTGGGCGGCAGCCGGACGGTTTTCAGCGGAGATCCAGGCGCCGCTGACCACCGTCGCCGAACTGACGCAAAAGGAACCCGATGGCGTGATGATGCTCCATCTGCTCAATTACGACGAGCGGACGGCCGTGCCGGACATTCAGGCTGATCTGGCAGTTCCTCGAGGCCGGAGCGTGAAGTCTGTTACGCTCCTCTCCCCGGATGCGGACGGTACCAAGCAGTTGGAATATGCCGCCTCCAATGGACGGCTTCACTTCAAAGTTCCGAGGCTTGCCAAATACAGCCTCGCTGTCGTTGGACTGACCTCGGAGCGGTAAGGATATCGAGTGCTAAACATGAAGCTACGCGGGTTCCTCCTTCTTCTGACGGCCGGAATCGCAGGGACAGGCCTGGCAGCGGCGCCGACGCCGATTCTCGAGGTCAGCCGGAACGGCCACTACTTGACGAAAGACGGCAAGCCGTTCTTCTGGATGGGCGACACGGCATGGTCGCTGGTCAACCTCTACACCGCCGAGGAGGCCGAGGCGTATCTGGAGCACCGCCGGGGGCAGGGATTCAACGTGGTCCATGTGATGCTGCTGTTCGACGGCGGTCCGGGGCTCGAGACTGCGGCCGCGGACCAGACGCGCCAGCTGCCCTTTGAGGACATGAACCCGGCCACTCCGAACGATGCGTATTTCCGGAACGTGGATCGCCTGGTGGAGATCGCGCGGCGGAAGGACCTGATCCTCGCCGTGATGCCGTGCGGAGGCTCGAGCGGGTCCTTCGTCAAAAAGAAGAAGATCATCACGAAGGAGACCGCGAGGGCTTACGGGGCGTGGCTGGGCCGGCGCTACAAGGACAGCCCGAACATCATCTGGGCCAACGGATTCGATCTGCGCCCCTGGGAATACGAGGACGTAGCCCGCGAATTCGCCGCGGGCCTCGGGGAAGGGGACGGGGGCTCCCACCTGATCTCGTATCATCCGAGCGGCGGCGCGTCATCGAGCCACTTCCACAACGAGCCTTGGCTGGCGATGAACTTCATCCAGACGTGGGCGGACTTCACGAAGATTCACCCGATGGTCCACGCGGATTACCTCCGTCAGCCGGCCAAGCCGGTAATTCACGCCGAGGGGGCCTACGAGGAAGGCCCGGAGTACCCGACGGGACCGATCACGCCGCTGGTGGTAAGGCGGCA
>JAEHDI010000713.1 GCA_016880505.1 Bryobacterales bacterium
GCTCCATCCCGAAGGCGTCCAGGGGCATCGTGTAAAGATTAACGCTCCAGGCTGAAATCGCAAAAAAGCTGAACGCGATCGCCAGGGCGGCCCAGACCGCCGTCGGCATCAGCGGTACCGCCGCCGTCCCCAGCAGCGCCACCGCGCTCACCAGACACGCGCGCCGCCGCGCCGCCAGCGCCTCCATTCCCACATCGATCCATCGGAGCGACAACCAGCCGCCGAACATGCCGCCCGCGTAAGCGAACAGATATGGCAGCGGCGCCAGCCAGTTCGCCTCTGTCAGCGTCGTGCCGTAGGTTTCCTTGATGTACAGCGTCGTCCAGTTCGTCCAGAGTGTGTACACCGTCATGCTCAGGAACGTGGCCAGGATGAATCCCAGCATCCTTGTGTCGCGCAGCATTCCCGCTGGGCTCACTGGCGCGTGCGAGGGCTCGGAAACGGCCGCCGTTTTTCGTGATGTCCACAGCCAGAGTGGAATCCAGAGGAAGCCGAGCACTCCGGTTACCACGAACGCGGACCTCCATCCATGCCGCAACGCCAGCCATGTTGCCAGCGGTGGAGCAACGATCGCACCGGCGCTCAGGCCAATCTGGCTCAACGCGTTTCCCAGCGCCCGCTCACGCGCCGGCAGGTAGAGATGCAGCGCTTTTCCAGTCGCAGGCACGCCGGCCGATTCCCCCACGCCAAGCGCCGCCCGGCAAGCGAACAGCCCGCCGATGCTGTTCGCGGCGCCCGTAGCGACGCCCGCCAGGGACCACAGCCCCACTCCGACACAGATGCCCCGGTTCAGTCCGAACCGGTCGATCAGCAGCCCCGCCAGCGGAGCGCATACTGCGTAGGTGATCGAGAACGCCGCCAGCACCTGCCCGTACTGGGCGTTCGTCAGGGAGAATTCGCCGCGAAGCAGCGGCGCGAGCGCGGCGAGCACCTGCCGGTCCAGGTAGTTAAGCGCCGCCGACAGGACAAACACGCCCATGACGGCCCAGCGCACCGGGACGCGAAATCTCACTGGGGGAAATCGATCACGGCGGCTTCCCCCGCCGTCCCGAGTTTGGCGTCGGGCTTCGTGAAGTACTCGGCCGTGACCTTCCTCGGTGGACGCTGCGGACCGCAGCCCAGCGTCCGGTCTCCGCCCCCCTGGATCACCACCTTTCCAGGATCGCGAATCAGGAGCCGGACCGGCCGCTTGTCCGCGCCCTCAATCACCAATCGCACCTGCCTGCCAAGACAGTCCACCTGCCGGAGCACACCCGTGATCTTCGCGTCCGCTTGCGGGCCTTCCCACCACGGCTCGACCTTCCCGCCGGGTGCGCTCGGAGTGTCTCCGCGGTTGGCCTTGTCGAGAGCCGCCTGAATGGACGCGACCGACTTGTGCTTGAGTTCCTCCAGCTCTCTCCGCTTCTCTTCCTCCTCCCGTTTTTTCTCGGCGGCCTCGAACTCGATCCGCTGGCGATCGATCTCCGCCCGCGCCTCGCGGATCTTGCCACGCTCCTCGTCTCCTGCCGCCCGCTCGGCCGACGCCCACGCGTCTGCCGCCTCGGGGATCTTTCCCGCTGCCTGGTACGCGAGCGCCAGCGCCTGCCACGCGCCCGCGTCTCGCGGGCTGAGTTTGGCCGCTGTCGCGAGGTACTGAAGTTTCCGCTGCTTGTTCTGTTCGCGCCGCGCCATCAACGTGTACGGTTCACCCCAACGGGGATTCAGCTTCGCCGCTTTTTCGAGCGCGGCCAATGCCTTCGCATCGTCGGCCTCCAGCCGGCCGTACTCCGCCAACGCCCGTGCGCTTGCCGTTCCCCCCGCCACCGCGGTGCCGAGCGCCTTTCGCGCCTCGTTGGCATCGCCCGCCGCAAGCGCCGCCAGCCCCAGCCCCGCCGCGGCTTCCGCCGAAGCCGGCGTCCGCTTCAAGACGGAATCGAAGGCGCTTCGCGCCTGTGCGTTCGTTTCGGTCGTCCCCAGGTACAGGTCCGCCAGATAGAGGTCCACTACCGACGCGTCGACGGGCTGCGTCGCAAAATCCTTTAACGGATCCAGCGTGAGCCCGTTCACCGAAGCGGTGGAGTAACTCGCCGCTCCGATGTACGCGTCCACTTCCTTTTCGATCGCCGCCGGAGACTTACCGAATGCGTTACGGTACGCCGGTTCGGGGTCTGCCCCTTGTTCGAGATTGTGGACGAGCACCCGCAGCTTGCCGTAGTAATCCTCCGGGACGGTGAGCATGTGCAGCTTCGCCCAATCCCGGGTCCGGCCGGCCTCCGGCGGAGGCTGGCCGATCGTGATGCGCGAGCCGTCCGTCTCAAGCGTGGAGAGCAGTTCAACGATTCCACGTTCGATGTCCCCCGGCAGCCGTCCCACGTTCGATTCGAGCAGCGTCCGCGCGCAGTCCCGCAACATCGGGGGCGGCAACGGCTGGCGTGCCGGGAGGGCGCCGGTGTATGCGTCGCGGCCAAGAGAGAGGCCATCCGCGAATGAGGGAATCTGCTTCGCGGCTTTGAAAAGAAGAATGCGGATCGGCCACGTGGAGACAACGTCCGTCTTGCCGGTGAGCCGGCCCAGTGCGTGCCGGAATTGCGTCAGTTGCGCCAGCGTGTCCCGGCCCTCGCGCTCGCCTGCATTCGTGACTACGTGAAATGGGCCGAAACGGTACTCCGCCCAGCGGTCCTGTGCGCACGCGAGCACCGCGAAGATAAGAAGAACAGGCAGCCGGAGCATCCCTGCTATGAGAATACCGTCTCCACTACATCGCTGTCGCCCGCTTCGACGTGGGTGCGAAGCGCTCTCCCGCTCAAAAGCTCACGCCGACCAGCAGCTCAACTTGATTCTGCGAGGACTGCAGGAAGAACCCGCCTGGTCCCTGATCATCGAACGGACGCCCGCCCCAGCGCGTGTACCGGACCTCAGGGGCCACATGGAGCCACCCGGCTCCCAGGCGCAAGCCGGCTCCGACAGCGATCCCGTGCGTTGGGTCCTCACTGATTACTGTGGATGCGGGCACCGAAAGCGTCGTGTCGATCGGAGTTCCGCCAGAGGTGGTGCCGAAGAGATGCGCACTGCCTTTGACTCCCGAAAGGTGCCGGATGACCTAACCGCCACCTACAAACGGCTGCGCCACGTGCGCCAAAGGCAGGTAATATTTCACCAGCAACGGAAATTCCCAGGAGTGCGCGCGCACCTGGCCCATGATTGTGACGCCGGAATCGCGCTGGGAGGCGCGGTAGCCGACCCGCTTGTAGAGAGCATTGGCCTCGAAAGCAAAGGACGCGGGTAAACGCAGCTCCAGCATGGGGCCGACCGTATAGCGGCGCGCTTCCGAGCTGCCGCCGAAGCTTCCCC
>JAEHDI010000714.1 GCA_016880505.1 Bryobacterales bacterium
ACCGCGGTCGCGATCACCGGCACGCCGCACGCCATGGCTTCGAGCGCCGCCAGCCCGAACGACTCCGTTTCGGACGGCAGGAACAGCAGGTAGCGTGCTGGGCGTGGATGCTTACTCGTTTGAGGGCACCATCGCCCGGGGAGATAAGATTTACGACGACACGCTCAGTCTGGCGCAGCGCACTGGACCCATCGACTCGGCTCGGATCAAATCCACTGGCGGCGAGCACATGCAGACCATGCAGATCCTCGACAGCTTCTGGCACGACCGCCGGCGATGGTATTCGGCGAATCTGCCGAATCACGGGATCGTCAGCAACCTGCCGAAGGACGTCATTCTCGAAGTGCCCGCGTTGGCCACCCAGGACGGCATGCTGGCGCCGCCTATCGGCGAGATCCCGGTGCCGATCGCCGCGGTTCTGCTTCGCCGGATCGCCGCGGTGGAGGCCACGGTGGAAGCCGCGCTCACCGGGAACCGGAAGCTCTTCGTGGAGGCGCTGATTCTGGATGGCGGCGTGAGCGATTACGCCACCGCTTCCAAGATGGCGGACGCCCTCATCGAAGCCCACGCGAAGCACTTGCCTCAGTTTAGCTAGCTGGCTTCTTCCGTGTGCAAGCCCTTGTGAATGGCGTAGAGGGCGAGTTCGAGGCGATCCGAAACGCCGAGTTTGTCGAAGATGTTATGCAGGTGGTTCTTTACCGTCTGCTCGCTGATGAACATCTTCTCGGCCATTTCCTTGTTCTTGTATCCCTGCGCCACCAGTGCCACGATCTCGCGCTCGCGCTGGCTCAGCGGCGAACGGTCGCGCGGGCGGGCCGAGCCTTGAGGCACCGGATCGTTGGGCGAGGCGAACTGCCGCATCACCGCGGCAGTGGTGTGCGAATCCAGCCAGATCTCGCCGGCGTGCACTTTGCGGATGCTCTTGACGATCAGTTCCGCGGCCGTTTGCTTCAGCACGATCCCGGAGCAACCTAGCTTCATCGCCTGCACGAACTCGTTCTTGTCCTCGGAGGCTGTGAGCACGATGACTCTGGTTCGTTTGTTGACCCTCTGCAACCGCTGGAGCGCAGACAGACCGTCGATCCCTGGCATCCGGAGGTCGAGGAGCAGAATGTCCGGATTGACCTGGTCCACGATCGTCAGCGTGGACTCTCCGTCACCCGCTTCACCGACGACGCTGATATCGGGTTCGAGGGCTAGCAGTCTCCGCAAACCCTCGCGAACAATCGGGTGGTCATCGGAAATGACAACCCGGATCGTGGAAGGTACGGCCTCTTCGGCGGATTCTGGCACGGTCTCGTCTTGGATGGGAGCGCCAGGGTTGCTCATAGCCTGATTAGAACCATTGTACGGCTAATTCTAGTACTGAGTCAACCCATGCGTCTCAACCGAAGGCGAATTTCCATCGGATGTGTCGTTGAAATTCAAACAAATTCAAACTTTTTCTATTCTTCAGGTCTGTATCCTGCTGGAACCACCGAACGGTTCACAACTTGAGGGCCAGTTTCGATATAATCCGGCTCTCGGTCTCATGCCGATTCTTCGAAAGGAGCACACGTCATGTCCAAAACGTGGTCTACCCGTGCGGGCCGGCGCGGATTTCTTCAGCGCGCCATGGCCTTGGCTGGCTTCACCGCGGCCGCTCCGGTCGCCGCTTCAGCGCAGGTCGCTGATGAAGCCACCCACCGTTTCCTTCCACGCTACGCCCGTGCCCAGGATTACCGGTCGCTGAAGCAGTCGAGTCACGACATCACCGGCGGCAACCGAGACTACTGGCCAATCGCGCCCGGCGCCACACTGGAGGTTTTCAACCAGGAAGGTCCCGGTGTGATCACTCACATATGGTTCACGATTGCGGCGCAAGGGATCCACCATCTGAAAGAGATTGTGCTCCGGATCTACTGGGACGGCGAGGGAAAGCCCAGCGTCGAGGCGCCTGTCGGAGACTTTTTCGGGCTCAACCTGGGCCAGTACGTTCATTACGAGTCCGCCTATCTCGCCTGCTCCCCTGGGCGCTCTTTGAACTGTTACTTTGCAATGCCGTACCGGAAATCGGCCCGCATTACCGTTACCAACGAAGGAACGCAGGGCGTGGGGGCGTTTTACTCGAATATCGATTTTCAGCGTGTCCCGGCGCTCCTCCCGGACGCCCTCTATTTCCACGCGCAATATCGCCAGGCGTCACCGTGCGTGCGTTCGACCGGCGACGCGGCGAAACTGAATCCCGACGGCAGCCTGAACTACGTTTATGCCGAGACGCGTGGTCGTGGCCACCTCATGGGCGTCACTCTCGGGGTCCTGATCAACGCCGACGGCTGGATGGGCGAAGGCGACGACATGATCTTCGTCGACGACAACAGCCGTCCGGCGGTTATCGGGACGGGATCGGAAGACTATTTCCTCGGAAGCTGGAACTTCGGCGGCCGGGACGGCGCGGTGCCGTTTGCTCATCACTATTACGGAGCTCCGCTGATCATCATGCCGGAGCGGACTGGCGGCCGGTACTGCTGCTATCGCTGGCATGGCGACAATCCGGTCACTTTCAACCGCTACATGAAGCACACGATGGAGCATGGGCACGCCAACGACCGCGGCGACAATTTCTTCTCGGTCTGCTATTGGTATCAAGACGCGCCTTACACCGAATTCCCGGCGCTACCCGCCGTGGAGGAGCGCATCCCCCGCGTGAAACTGCCGGTCTAGGAACGTGCTTAATGATCCACGCCACAGGCTGAAGTCTGTGGTAGTGTAGCCTGTCGCGCGGTTGCGCCCTTTGGCCTACCGGTCTTTCCAGAGCAGCTCCGCGTCGGAGCGGCGAACGTAGTTCGCGTCGACGGTGGCTGGATCCTCGGAGCTCCCCTCGATGAAGCGACGAGCCGCAATCGCACCGACGGCGGTGGCGAGGGATCGCGGAGTCTGGCGGACCGGCGCATTCTCGAACCGGGTTCCCGCCAGGGCATGCCGGAACGGGGCGAAGTCCGGAGAAAGGAATTCGAGGTCGCCGGCGGGGAGCGATTCGAGCCACGCCGGAAACTTCGTTACGATTTCCGGGTAGATCAGTTCCAACGAGCCTGTATAGACGGCGCCGTAGACCTCACCGCGACGCGCGTCCAGAACGGCGGCCCGCAACGGCGCGCTTCCGAACGATGCCACCGCCGCTAAGTTCGAGACCGCAACGACGGGCTTCCCCGCGGCCTCCGCAAACCCTTTCACTGCCGCCAGTCCCACCCGGGTGCCTGTGAAGGTGCCGGGCCCCGCGGCGGCGGCGAAACAGTCGATATCGAGCACCGCCCAAGCGTGCTTAGCCAGCAGCCGCTCGACGTTCGCGAACAGGATGTGGCCGAAGCCCTCGCTCGAATGCAGGAGTAGTTCCTCGACGACCTCGCTTCCATACAGAAGCGCGAGGCCGCCGAACTCTGTCGTTGTGTCAACCGCGAGGATTCGGGATGTCACTCGGTGAGCCTGTAGACCTTGTCGGAAAAGTAGACCTTTCCAACGGCATTCATCCCGGCGAGCCGGAGGTTGAGCACGGCCGGATACCGCTTCGCCAGGCCCGGGGGTACCTTCATCTCGCCGTCAGCTCCGGTCCCGAGCACCCGGTAGCCCTGACCTCCCGCGGCAACCTCGCCTGTCCACAGCCACATCATCGAGCGCGTCGCCCGGGTGTCGCGCGTAACCTTGGCTGCGTACTTCACCGGCTTGCCCACCGGCAGGGAGTCGGCCGATGGCTCTTCGATCTGATACGGGACCTTCTGCGAACTCTGCTCCACTTCCTGCAACATGATCGCCCTGGACTCGAACTTGTACGAATTCAGCATGCCGCGTTTGCGGCCTTCCCGCGAGATGTGCAACACCCAGTCGTGGTCCTGGCTTGGCGGCTCGGCGCGGTAGCGCCTGTCTTTGAACTCCTTGAGTTTGATCCGTTCGCCGGTGATCGGATTGAACCACGCGGCGTCGTAGCTGTGGCGCGGAAGCACGATCTCCACGGGCCCCGGCTTTTCCACGTAGACGATGAATTCGATGCCTTCCATCTCCTCGTCGTGAGGACGCTCCAGCGCCAGAGCGCGGCCACCATCCACGTCAAAATAGGGTTCCAGTTCCCAGAATCGCGTTCCGGAGAAGAATTCGTACCAGACCGTCATCTGCTTGGCTCCGGGCGAGTCGAGGTACTTCGGGTCAACCGCAAACTTTCTGCCTCCGTAAGTACCGGTGTTTCCAAACGTCGGATATTGCCCGCTCATCGTCGCGTTCCAGAGGCGCTTGCGAAAGGTGTCTGTGTCGACGTGATGCGGATGCGACTTGCCCGCGCCCGTATCCTCGTACGCGAACTCCGCATTGACGAACGGTGCGGCGAAGAGCTGGTGCTCGATCGAACCAAGATGGTTGTCCGAGGACTGATACACGATGTAACTCATCCAGCCGTCGCCGAACAGCGGCGCCGAAGTCGCTACGGTGTGCGTCGAACGCGGATGGTTATATGGGTCGAGTTTCTTCAGGGATTCGCCGATTTCCTTGAGCAGCGCTCGCCCGTCTTCGTACTCCTCGAATTCCTGCACGCCCTGCCAGGTGATGTGCATCGCCGAGTAACGTGCAACAAGGTACCGTATGTAGCGTTCGCGCTGCTGCCAGGTCGGAAACAGCTTCGCGAGTTCGTTCTGGTCGCCGCCGATGACCAGATCGGCGACGATTCCTTTACGGTTCATCGCAAGGATGCGTCCGTCCAGCCGGCGGAAGTGTTCCGGATCGGGCTGGTCGGGCGAAGGAAAGGCCTTCGCGGCGTCCTGCTCCCACCCGAGCACAAGGCCGCGGGTGTGGTTGAACTTCTGCTGCGCCCTTGCCTCGATGACCTTTTCGAATACCGCCTGGTCCACGGTCGCGAAACTGTAAAGCGTGTCGCCCATCCACAGGTGCGGTTGATCGGTCTCCGTATAGCCCCAATGGTGCACATTGCGGGGCCGGACGAAGCCCGGCGAGTCCGAGGGCGTGGCTTCCACCTGCCCCGTCTTTTCGTCAAATCGGGCGATGTTGCTGGAAACGCGGAAGTCCCACTTGCCCGAGTCAGTCGGCGCGAACCGGATCACAAGGCGCCGGCCGCCATCCCAGAACGCCGGCATTAGGAAGGTGCGATAACGCGGTGAGCGAAATTCGGCCTGGAGCTGGACTGTCAGGTACGGGTTCGGATGCGCCCGAGCCTCTTCATCCGTCATGTCGAACACGATGTCGCAGGGCGTGTAAACCGCCGTCGGCTGGCACGGAGTCTGTGCTGCCAGCAGCGCTTTGAACAGGAATGCCAGCACCGGAAGACGCGGATGCATGAGGACTAGTTTAGCGGGAGCAGCCGGGTCGTGGCATGTTCAAGGGAGTTTGCGGACGAGGCGGACCGTGATGCCGGGAGGATTGACTCGCTCAACCACAACACCGGGTGGAACGTTCAACGCGTCGGGGCGAACCCGGACATCCTGCATGCCCTGGCCGGCCCGCCGTAGGTCGACCCGCGCCACCAGGCCCGACTCGGTCACCGAGTCAATCAGCCACCGGCTACCCCTCACCTGCGCTTCGATCCGATTCGGCGACTGGCTCGAGATCGCCATTCCCGGCGGAACGTTCACAAACTCGACCGGAACACTGATCGCCCGTACCGTTGTGCCCGTCGAGAGAACCGACAGCGCGATGACCGCCGCGGCCATTCCCAGAGCGGCGAACTTGTAGCGTAAGTCCTGAAATAGTAGCCGTCGAATGGCCCCGGGCCGCCCCGCGGGCGGTTGGGTCCGCAGCTCACCCAGCCGGTCCGCCAACCCTTCGGACGAGGTGAGCGTGACAATGCTCTGCCCGTGCATCAACGTGACCGCCCCACGCTCCTCTGAGACCGCGACCACAAGTGCGTCACTTCGCTCGGCGAGGCCCATTGCCGCCCGATGCCGCGTCCCGAACATGGCTGGCACTTCCTGGCGATGTGTGAGCGGAAGGACGGCGCCGGCGCGTACGACCCGCTCTGCCTCGACGATCACTGCGCCGTCGTGCAGCGGCGAGTCCTTTCGGAAGAGGGCGCTCAGCAGCTCGGGTGTGATCTCCGCCCCCAGCGGGACGCCCCCGCTGACGAGCTCGCGGACCGAGTCGTTACGGGCAATGACGATCAGAGCTCCCGTTTGTTCGGACGCCATGCGGAACGCAGCCCCGGCGATCGCCCGGTTGGCCGGTAAAAACGCCTTCACCGCCGGCTTCAATCCGAGACGCACCAGGCTGTCGAGACGAAGAAGGGCGCTCCGAAGCTCCGATTGGAATCCGAATAGCAGCAGCAGCACCAGCAGAACACTCACACCACTAAGCACCCAACTTGTGATGACGAGGTCAAGCCATCCGGCTACCCGGGAGGCAGCCTGGACGCCGGCGATCCAAAGGATCACCCGCAGCGCCCGCGTCTGCCGCGCCCAGCGCAATACAGCGTAGAACACGGCTGCCAGCACTAGAAAATCAACCAGGCTCTGCCAGTGCATCCAGGGCATCGTGAGAGGAGCATGGTAGCACCAGCCGCCTGCCCGCTGCATGAGGTTGAGGAGGGGCACCTGGGCCAGCGGGAGGTGGCGTTGGACGTCGCCTAGCTCTAGCGAACACCGGCAACTATGACTCGTCTATCACCAACTTCGAGTCTACCTGGAACCGCTGAAAGTCAGAGTAAGTATCCTCCGTTGTGCCGCGCAAGGTAATAACCCTGAAAAGGCGAACGCCCCACGTAATGTCTGTCCGCTTCAGCATCCAGGTGCCGTCGTTGAGCCTGGTCCATTCGCTCCGCGCCCTGGTACCCTTCTGAAGACGGGAATGGCCGCCGCTGACGGTGAGCTCCAGTGCCTGGGGGTGGGCCTCATCCTGGTCGATCCAGATCTTTACGTGGAAGTTCGCGGCCTCCTTTTCGGCATCTGTTTGAGGCCGAAACCCAGGTTTAGGGACGCCATCAATGACCCAGGCAGAACGACCCGCGACTGTTTCTTCACCGAGCAGCGTGAATGTGTAGATTTCGGAGAACCTGTCAAACGGCAGGGCGACATTGTAGTGCAATAGCCTGTTCTTGCGTTTGTCTGGCGCTTCATCTCGGCGGCGCTCCGTTTCCTTTCTAAGGCGCTCGGCCTCTCGCTTCTGCCGCTTCGCCGTCAGAGGGTGGTCGTTAATCATCACGAGCTTGCGGTAGGTAGATCCCTCCAAGCCGATGACGTCCCAGGTCCTGGAATGCCAGCCTTTAGGCCTGCCCGAAGCGTCCAGGTCCCTCTGATAGTGATGCTCGCGGAAGGCATAGTTGGATCCGCGTCTGGCGTTTTCCTTATCGGCCTGAGCGGAGCGGCGCACCAGGTCGACAGGATCTACCCCGGTTAACTCTGGCTTCTTGATGCCGCCCGCGAGCCCTCCGCTTGCGGCCGGGGCGACGAGCCCGCCCACGCGGAGCGCCGATTCAGGCTGTTGTGACTGCGTCCATCCCATATTGAACAGTGTGAAGCACGTTATGAAGGTTGCGAACACTGAGCGCATAAAACCTTAGACGCAGAATAAGTATATGAGTTGCGAATATCTTGTTCTCGTTGTCACCGGCGGAGAGCCATCTGACGCGGTGGGAGTTCGGGGTGCTGCTAGCAGCGGATCTAGGTGCTGCCGGTGCCGGCCGGACAGCAAACGGCTACTGAGAAAGTTGACAATGCGCGCCCATTCTCCAGCGGTGATAACCTGTGGCCGGAGTGCCCATGAAATCCGCTTGCCTGCTGTGTGTCTGCGTAGCCGCTGCAACGGCCCAGACCTATTCCGTCCGCACCGACCGCATCTCGATCGAGTACGATACCCGCTTTCACCAGCACATTCGATGGCTTGGTGACGGCGGCGGGAACATCGTTGCGTTCGATCCAGCCGCCCAGGAGTCCGCCGAAGTGAACGGCTGGGGGTGCTCGGAATTCCGAATCGATCCAAAGAGCGTCTCGTCTCGACGGACTCAGGACACAGAGTTCGGACCGGCGCTCGAAGGCGCGCTCGCCGGTGTCTTCCGCGACAGCGAGAAAGGGATTCACATCGAGCGTCGCGTCCGCGTGGTGCTTCCGGACAAGTTGCCCGACGTTGCCGTCTTCGAGAAGTTGTACCGCAATCTCGGCGCGAAGCCCGTGCGCCTCGGCCGGATCTATAGCCAGCGGATTGTGCTGGACCGCAAACTCGCCGAACCCGAGGAGCCATCGTGGGCGTTTGCGTCTTTCCAGGGCGGCGCCTACCGCTGGGGGCTTGACTATTCGCTCATCTGGCTGCGACCCGAATTCCGTCAATCGAACTTCCAGGGACTGGACGACCGCACCGGGCCGGAAGGCGAAGGTGGCGGCATGCCGTTCGTCGACATCTGGAGCCCGACGATGGGAGTGGCCATCGCACACATCGAAAGAACGCCTCAGTGGGTCTCGTTGCCTGTAGAGGTGCGCGCGGACGGCAAGACCGAAATCGGAGTCTGGGAGAAGCCCGAAGCCCGCTTCAAACAACAGGAGTGGCTCGCTCCGGGCGAAGCCTTCCGCACGGTGATGACGGCGGTCATCTTCCATCACGGAGACTACTACGATGCGCTGCACGCGTACGGCAGCCTGCTGCGCGCTCGAGGGGTTGCGATCCCGGAGACTTCGCCGCCTTCGGCCTACAAGCCGTACTGGAAAAGTTGGGGCTTCGGGTTCGACTTCACACAGGACAAGATCCTAGGGCTGCTCCCGGAACTAAAAGAGATGGGGATCGAACTCGCCAACCTCGACGATGGATGGTTCGACTATTACGGCGACTGGCAGGTGAACCGCTCGCCAGGCAAGTTTCCAGGCGGCGACCCGGACATGAAGCGCTTTGTGCGGAAGGTCCACGATGCCGGCTTTCGGACAGCGATCTGGTGGTATCCACTGGGTGTGAGTACCAACAGCCGGCTCGCGAAAGAGCACCGCGAGTTGCTCGTGCAATCGGAGAAC
>JAEHDI010000715.1 GCA_016880505.1 Bryobacterales bacterium
GTCTCTCCACCCCTTCGATGTAGAACTTCGCCGAAAGCAGATTCGGCGACCGGCAGCGGCGCAAGTAGTCCGGTGGGGTGCTGACGGCCTCGGCGGTGCGGAGCGCTCCCTGGCCGGCCATTACCGGATTCAGCCAGACTTTCGCCCTGGGGAACTCGCGCGCACAGAAGGTGACGATCTCCTCGACCTGGTGCCGGTTGGCCCCCGAAACAGTGACATTGATCGTCAACTGTTTCTGCGGCGGCAGGTGATCGTGCAGGTAGTGAATCGAATCGAGGATGCGCGGGCCGACGTGGCTATGAGGAAGGTCGTTGCCGTGGACGCCGTCGAGCGAGACGCCGATCTCCTTGACTCGGCTGCGCAACAACCGCTCATACCGGCCGAGTGGCAGAGTGCCGTTGGATGTCAGCTTCGTGTACATGCCCTTGCCGGCCGCATAGTCGACAATCTCAGCGAAATCGGGCCGGAGCAAAGGCTCGCCCCCGCCGGAGATGCTAACCACGCCAACGCCCATCTCGTCGAGCCGGTCGATGACCCGCTTCATGCCGTCCGTGTCCAATTCTTCAAACACGGAATCACGGATGTGACAGAAGCGGCACCGCAGGTTGCAGCGGTGGGTGATCGCGAGGTGCGCGAAATAGGGGTGATTGCGGAATACGACGTTCCGCAATGTACGAAGAACGAATTTCGCGGACATGCGGCCTTCCTCCAGGGAGCAGAGGAGCATTCGAGCCACCATCAGGCGGCAGGAGCGGCCACTGTCGGTAAGTCGTTGGACCGAGGGAGGACTGAAAGTGGCTGGGGTGGGCAAAGCGTGATTGAAGGAGCCGGTCGGCGACAGGAAGATCCGACTCGCCGCAAGGTTTGGCTGTCTTCGGGCGCGCGCAAGCCGCACGACGTTATCCGCCCGAAAACTCGCCTGACGCCAGTTGACCGACTGTCGGTGCGCCGTCTGGACATCGACCCCGCAGCTACGCTGGGCTTACTCGACGATGAACCAGTCGTTCAGGAGGTTTTCCTTGTTGTACGACAGTTCGGCCCCAGTTCTGTAGTTGCGGACGCGACGTCCAGCCGCGGCGGCAACAGCGTGGGCGGCCGCCGTGTCCCACTCCATCGTCGGACCGAAACGCGGGTAGACGTCCGCAGAGTTCTCGGCCACCATGCAGATCTTGAGGGAGCTGCCGATGTTGAGCAACTCGACGCTCTTGTATTTCCGGCGCTGCTCGGCTACGAACGCGTCGACCTCAGGGCTATGGTGCGATAGACTGGCCACCACAACCAACTGGTCCGAGCCAGGCCGCTGCCGCCGGACGAGAGACTCCGGGGGTTGATCGCGGCTCACCTTGAGCGCCCCTTGTCCGACAACTCCGTAATAGGCCTCGTCCCGCGCGGGAGCATACACAACGCCCGCCACCGGCCGCGACTCCTGGATGAGCGCGATGTTGACCGTGAACTGGCCGTTCCGCTTAATAAACTCCTTTGTGCCATCGAGCGGGTCGACCAGCCAGAACTCCGGCCAATCCTTTCGGACTGAATAGCCGGCCTGTTCCGTCGTTTCTTCGGAAAGGATCGGCACCTCCGGATACCATCTCTCCAGCCGCTCTAAAATCACCTGATGGGAGCGCAGGTCGGCCAGCGTCAACGGGGAGGAGTCCTCCTTATACTCGACTGCAACGTCCCCTTCATAAACGCTCATAATTGCCGCTCCGGCTTCCCGGGCTATCGTGAGCAGCCGCAGAATGTCAAATTCGCTCAGTGAAATCACGGTGTCGCCTCGGACTGTAGGTCGTTCTTAATCGTCGCTGAAACGAGCGCGCTTGTCGAGCAAACATCTGACTTGACGGTTGGTTTCGCGATCGCAGTCCGGTTCAGGACGCCGACAAGCGCAACGCGGACGCTTAGAATTGACCTATGGGAGCGAACGAAGCGAATGGGCGTATTGCGCCGCTTGAAATGGCGCCCGAGGAATTTCGCAGCCTCGGGCATCGGCTCGTCGATCAGATCGCGCTGTTTCTTGCGGATTTGCAGAAGCGCCCCGTGACGCCGGGCGAGACACCCGCACAGGTTCGGGCCGTGTTGGGCAACGATCCGTTGCCGGAGCGCGGCACGGCCCCGGAAACGGTCCTCGAAGAGGCCTGGCGGTTGCTCGTCGACCATTCCCTGTTCAACGGTCATCCGCGATTTGCCGGCTATGTCACCTCGTCCGCCGCTCCGTCCGGTGCTCTTGCCGAACTGCTTGCGGCGGCAGTCAATCCCAACTGTGGCGCGTGGACACTGTCGCCGATGGCATCCGAAATGGAAGCGCAGGCCGTGCGATGGATCGCCGAGTTCATCGGATACCCGGCGAGATGCGGCGGCCTGCTCGTCAGCGGCGGAAACATGGCAAATTTCGTTGGATTCCTGGCCGCCCGGCGAGCCAAAGCGCCGTGGGACATTCGATCCGAAGGAGCGGGCGCGGGATCGGGGAAGCGCCTCCTGGCCTACGCCTCCAAGGAAACCCACACCTGGATCCAAAAGGCCGCTGACCTGTTCGGGCTCGGCACCAATGCGATTCGGTGGATTTCTGCCGGCTCGGATTGCAGGGTCGATTCCTCCGAACTTCGCGCCCGCATCGAAGCAGACCAGGCGGACGGAGGGCAACCGTTCCTCGTCGTCGGTTCGGCCGGCACCGTGAGCACCGGAGCCGTGGACCCGCTGCCGGAACTGGCCGAACTGGCGCGGGAATACGGCCTCTGGTTTCACGTAGACGGAGCGTACGGCGCACCCGCCGCGGCCCTCCCCGACGCCGGCGACGATCTCAAAGGGCTCGTTGAGGCCGACTCGATCGCGCTCGATCCCCACAAGTGGCTCTACGCGCCACTCGAGGCCGGCTGTACCCTCGTACGGGATCCCCAGCACCTGTTGGACGCCTTCGATTACTCACCGGTCTACTACCGTTTCGACGCGGATGCGGAGGAACGGCCGATCAACTTCTACGAGTACGGCCCTCAGAACTCGCGCGGCTTTCGAGCGCTGAAAGTGTGGGCCGGGCTGCGCGTGGCTGGCCGCGAAGGACTGTGCCGGATGATCGCGGACGACATTTATCTGGCGAAATCGCTGTACCAGGAGGTCCAGGCCCACGCTGAACTCGAGGCGTTGTCACAGGGACTCAGCATCACCACCTTCCGCTACGTCCCGGCGGATCTCGACCGGCACGACCCAGCCGCGGCGGCGTACCTGAACCAGTTGAACGAGGAACTCGTGCACCGTATTCAAAAGAGCGGCGAGGCTTTTCTCTCTAACGCCGTGGTCCAGGGCAAGTTCGCTCTTCGTCTCTGCATCGTGAACTTCCGCACTACGCAGTCCGACATCCGGGCGCTTCCGGAGATCGTAATCAGGCTCGGCCGGGAAACCGACGCGGAACTGCGCTGATCGATGGAGCGGGACTCAGTCCTTGAGTTCCCACGTCCGGAAGGTGTGCTGGTGCTCGTCCATGGCGACGCGCTTCCCCCGGAAGCGGACGCCTTCCATCTCCAGTCGCATGCGCTGCTCGTGAGCCATGTCGCGCCTCAGCCTGATCTGGCCGCCGGCGCCGAGGACGCGCTGCCAAGGCAGCGAATCGCCTGATTTTCGGAGCAACTGCACCACCTGCCGGTGATAGAGCGGATATCCGGCGGCAGCCGCCACTTGGGCGTAGGTCGCCACCTTTCCTTTTGGGATAGACCGGATCACTCGCCGCATCGCCGCGTCGCGCTCCTCGGACGGACGCGCGCGCAGCAGGCGCCGTGCAGCCTCCTTCGGAAAAGCCCTTCGTTTCATTCCGCTGTTCATCAGCATACGACGCCCGTCCCGCGCCCGGCTCCCCTGCTATTCTGAGACCATGATTACCGGCCTCGAACACACTGCTATCGCTTCTCCCGATCATCGTGCTCTCGCCGAGTGGTACGTCCGGAACCTCGGCTTCGTCGTCAACTACCAGTCTGCTAACGCCACGTTTGTCAAAGCGCAAAACGGTTACATGATTGAGATTATCGGCGCTGAGGGCGACCGTCCGGCCGCCGGCATGAAGACTCCGGGATTCCGCCACCTCGCCGTCGCCGTGAGCGACTTCGACTCGGTCTACTCCGGCCTGAAGTCCAGAGGCGTCGCCTTCCTCACTGAGCCCGTGGAGAGCAAGGGGAACAAGGTTGTCTTCTTCACCGACCCCGAAGGCAACATCCTCCACCTTCTCGAGCGGCAGACACCGCTGCCGTAGAGGTTCGGCCACCAGCGCGGTCTGCCCAACCGTGGCGTAGACTTGGCAGTTGTCGAACCGGGTCGCGGGCGTGAATCGTTAGGAGCAATCTTCATGGCAGATATCGTCACGTTGAACAGGAGATCCTTTGTAGGCGGCAGTCTGACGGCATCAGTCGCTGCCAGTGCTACATCACAAGGCTCGCATCCGGCGCTTAAGGAGAAGTTTTACGGCTGCATCGCCGGTTGTCACATTGGTTCCTCGATGGGTGCTGTAGTCGAAGGATGGCCGTGGCAGAGGATTGAGAAGGAGCACGGGACGGCCGAGCGGCTTCTGTCGTACGAACACTACCGCAACGGCTGGAAACGGGAACCCGGCACTACCGAGGACGGCGTCGAGCGGCAGAAACTCATGATCACGGCGATCATCGAGAAACAGGACCGCGTCAACGCCGAAGACGTCCGTGCCGCGTGGCTCCGCCATATCAAGCCCGAGTCGGCCGGAATGGTTTCCGAACCGTTCGAGGCCACCCTGTTGGCGATGGCGAAGTCGGGCATTCCCGCGCGCGACCTCGGCAGGTATTGCGATTATGCCGGCCTGAATTCCTTCGCCCGGTCGTGCCATCCGATCGGGCTCATCAACGCGGGGGACATCACGAATGCGGTGACAGATGTCTTCGAGGTTGGCCAGCTCTACCAGACCAGCAACAGCCGGGGACTTCAGTGGGCTGCGGTTACCGCGCTCGCGATTGCGGCCGCCACCAGGCCCGAGGCGACCGTGGACAGTGTCCTAGCCGCCATCCTCGCAGGCGATCCGCGACAAACCAAAGAAACCGGAGTTGCTAAAGAAATCGAGCGGGGCCTGAAGCACACGGACTCCTGCAAGGATTTCCGTGAGATGCGAACGGCGTTCGATGAAGTCTACAGCGGGCGAGGGACACCCTACGCTTTTTCGTCGGCAAACGAGGTCGTGACCAAGGCCGTCTGCGTCTTTCGCATGACAAAAGGCAATGTGCGGGATGCCAGTGTCGCTGCCGTGAACATGGGACGCGACACGGACTGCCTCGCTGCGATCTCCGCCGGAATTGCCGGCGCGCTCACAGGGGCGTCTTCTATCCCGGCGGAATGGGTCCGTCAGGTCGACTATGCCACTACGTTGAACCGGTTCACCAATTCTCAGCGAACGCTCCGCGATCACGCGGACGGACTGTACGGCGCCTTCAGTGCTCGCCTCCGTCGCATGCGGGCGTACGCGGACGAAATGCAGAAGACCTGAAGGACACCATGCGAATCGTAGTCATTGGCGGAACCGGGCACATTGGGACGTATCTGATACCCAGCCTCGTGGCCTGCGGTCATGAGGTCGTTTGCGTTAGCCGAGCCCAGCGGGAGCCGTATCAGCCGCACGGCGCCTGGTCCACAGTGCAGCGAGTTGTCCTGGACCGGGCCTCGGAGGAAGCCGCCGGGACGTTCGGTGCACGCATCGCGGACTTGCAGCCGGATGCGGTCATCGATCTCATCTGCTTCACTGAAGAGAGCGCGCGACAGCTCGTCGAAGCGCTCCGGGGTCGGGTCCAGCATTTCCTGCATTGTGGAACGATATGGGTCCACGGACACAGTGTGCAGGTGCCCACCACGGAGGAGCAGCCGCGGCGACCGTTCGGCGAGTACGGTTGCCGGAAAGCCGCCATCGAAGCCTATCTGCTGGATGAGGCGCATAGGAGCGGTTTCCCGGCCACCCTGCTGCATCCCGGACATATCGTCGGTCCGGGATGGCCGCCCCTGAACCCGGCTGGGCACTTCAACCCCCGGGTCTTTGCCGCTCTCGCGCGGGGCGAGGAGTTATGCCTGCCTAACCTTGGTCTAGAAACCGTGCACCACGTCCACGCGGATGATGTCGCCCAGGCGTTCCAAAAAGCGCTGGCCAACTGGAGCACTTCTGTGGGTGAGAGCTTCCACGTGGTCTCCCCGGCTGCGCTGACGCTGCGCGGTTACGCCGAATCGGTCGCGGCCTGGTTCGGCCGCGAGGCGAATCTGCGATTCCTGCCGTGGGAGGAATGGCACAAGACGGTCCCCGAGAACGAGGCGAACGCGACGTGGGACCACATCGCCCACTCGCCCAATTGCAGCATCGCGAAGGCCCAACGCCTGATCGGCTACCAGCCCCGTTTCGCCTCGCTCGAAGCGGTGCGCGAGGCCGTCGACTGGTTGATCGGAAACGGCCGGATCGAGGTTTAGCGACGTTTCTTCCGCGGGGGGAAGGTCGGGAATCGTTCCTGAGACCGTCCGAGCAGCGCCTGCGCCATCGCGATCCGGGCGAAGAGGTTCAGCTCCGGGTCCACGATCTTCAGCAGCAGCGGCTCCGCGTCCACGCCAAGAATCGCTGTCGCCCGCATGATAGCGCGGCGGTAGCCCTGGGTCGAGGGCCAGTACTCTCGGAGAAAGACATTCGGAACCTCGACATCCTC
The DNA here is from genome assembly GCA_016880505.1 of Bryobacterales bacterium. Classification (GTDB taxonomy): domain Bacteria; phylum Acidobacteriota; class Terriglobia; order Bryobacterales; family Bryobacteraceae; genus JAEHDI01. The sequence goes on from JAEHDI010000715.1 coordinate 6,681, forward strand.
CTCCTGCTTGTAGAGTTCGGCGGCGTCGGCCAACGCCCGGTCGATCGCACGAGAGGTCAGCTTCTCATCCTTGATTTGGTGTGCCGCGTCGGCGACCGAGTCCCACGCAGCCACCCGGTCATTCGGGTTCTTGATCTCGTCCAGCAACGTGATGCACTTGTCCAGGGCGCCTCGCGCCTTGTCGGGGTCCTTCCCTGCGACGGACCGGGCAATCGATCCAAGAATCTCGGCCCGCCGGGCGGGCGCGGGAATCGTTTGAGCAAGCGAGATGGCCTTGTCGGGATCCTCGCGAACGGCGTTGAGTGCCGACGAAGCGATCGTTTCGGTCAGCGCCTGCGCGCGCCCCTGCTGCTTCATTCGGTCGGCTGCCTGCTTATCGTTTCCCATCACTGTGAACGTCCAGAACCAGCCTTCGGCGCGCAGGGATTCAGTCCCCTTAGGGTACTGTTCGAGCCATGCACGGAGTCCGGGGCGTGTTTCGAGCAGTTCCTCCGCGCGCTTCGGATTGATGGTCCGGACAATGTGCATAACGTCAAACAGTTCGCTGTCCTCTCGCGAATCGAAGCTGACAGTTCCTTTGGCCGTGGCGAAGCTCACGCCCGTCTGGGAATGCTCTTCTTCACTTTTTTTGTCGAGAATTTCGCGCAAGAAACTGTTCAGCGCGGCCTCGGCCATCTGCTTCGGCACGTCGAGCCCGTGTCCCCCCAACAGGACAACGAAACTTCGATGTGGATGGGCGCCATAGGCGACCATAGCCGATCCGAACAAGGTCGTTCGCCGCGGGTCATCAGCGGGTAGAGCCCCGAAGATGATACCGGCGCCGGTGTACGAGAAAAATCCGGTACTACCGATGTTTTCGACGAGCTCGATAGCCGTGTCGAAATCCTTCTTCTGAATCAGGACCTGCACGATTTTGTCGATTGCCAGCCACCGGGGATCGTAGTCCCCGGCCGTTGCTTGCATCTGGCGGAGCAATGCAACCGCCTCCGGAACGTCGATATCGGCGAGGACCTGGACGATCTCGGCCTGCATTCGTTCGCGGTTCTTCACCGGGTCTTGCGGGAGAGAACCTGCCGCGGTAAAGGCCTGCCCGGCGAACTCCCGGGCCTTCTTCTTGTCGAGCAGTTGGTAGTTATCGGCAATGTGGAGGAGAGCGGCTGCCTGGATCTCCGGCCGGACGCCACCGGCCACCTCACCAGCGGCATCCAGCATTTCCCGCGCCTTCGCAGTAGGACTTGGCTTCTCGGCTGTGGGTCCCGTGGACTCCTGGCCCCTTGCGTTCGGCGACGCGGCCAGTGCCAAAAGAAGTAACGCAACCTTCGCGTGTGCCGTCATTGTATTAGTTTTAGACGTTGTCGTCTGAAACCAAGTTCCGTGGCTTTTCCTCCATAACAGGGAGCAAGGGTCGGCCACATCGAGCTGACAACCAAGAGCTAAGCGCGCCCGGTCACTTCCATCGATTCCTTGCCGGCCCTCACGGTATTCACGTGAATTGCCACGGTGTCGTTCAGCCGGAACGCATATCCGCCCGCAAGCGTCACCGCGACCGCGGCCCCGTGCCTCAAAGCCATCTCAATGACCAGCCGGTCCCGTTGCTTCAGGCCAGCCATGGTGAGGGCCAATCCTCCCAACTGATCCTGGTAATAAGGATCCGCGCCGGCGACGTAGATCACTAGTTGAGGCTGAAATGAAGCGACGGCCGGCACATAATGCTTTCGGAGTTCATCCAGGTACTCCTCATCACCCGCCTGGTCGGGAAGGTTAATGTCGATGTCCGAGGGCGGCTTCTCCGCCGGATAATTGTTGAGTTGGTGGATGGACAGGGTGAAGACTTTTCGGTCGGAAGCGAAAAGGGCGGCGGTACCGTTTCCGTGATGCACGTCGCAGTCAACGACCATCGCCCGTTCGATGCGGCCTTCCCGTTCCAGCCTGCGGATGGCAATCGCAACGTCGTTCACCGCACAGAACCCTTCGCCGTGCCCATGGAATGCGTGGTGGAACCCGCCTCCAATATTGAAGCCAAGTCCGTCGCGCAAAGCCAGGCGTGCGGCCAGCGTTGTGCCGCCCGCCGCCAGCCAGAAGGCATTGACCATCTGCCGGGAGTAGGGAATTTCCAGCTTCAGGATCTCGTGAAAACTCAGCGTTCCGGTGCGAAGGCGCTGAATCCAGCCTTCGTCGTGGACGAGAACGAGGTCCTGTTCCGGGGCCGGTTCGGGTGCAACGAAATCGGTCGGTTTCGCAAGTCCGTCGGCTAACAGACGCTCGCGGATCAGGCGATACTTTTGCGTGGGAAAGACGTGCTCGCCGAAGTTGAGGTCGTAGCCTTCATGGTATACGAGCCGGAACGGAAGCATGAAACCGTGAGCCTAACCGGCAAGTGTATCGCGTTCGAGCGAGCGTGGGCAGCCTGTCGCCACAGCGCCAAACACTGGGATAATACGGGAAACATGTCGCGGGGCGGTTCGGGTACGGAGACTGAGATCAAGCTGGGGTTGCGGGACGCTGCGCACGGCAGACGCCTGCTTCGAGCATGCGGTTTTCGGCGCATTCGCCGCCGCGTTTTCGAGAGCAACGTGCTTTATGACACTCCGGCCGGCGAACTTCGCAATCGCGGCCTTGCCCTCCGGGTGAGGCAGGTCGGCGCGATGGCGCTCCTCACGTACAAAGGACCCGCCACCACCGGGAAGTACAAAACTCGCGAGGAAATCGAAGTCCGCTTTTCCACGGCGATGGAACTGCAGGAGATACTGGGACGTATAGGATATGTCCCGGTCTTCTGTTATGAGAAGTACCGGACAGAGTACCAGGCTCCTGACCGAGTCGGAATCGCCACACTGGACGAGACACCCGTAGGGGTTTTCCTTGAGCTCGAGGGCCCCCCGGGCTGGATTGATCAGGCCGCCCGAGATCTTGGATTTTCAGAAAGCGACTATATTACAATAAGTTACGCATCCTTATACGCTAAGGACTGCTCCGCTAGGGGGGCCTCTCCCGGACGCACGGTGTTTCCGAAGACCGCTCAGAAACGCTGAACCGGGTGGTCTTGCTGGAGCGAAAAGTTCACACTTAAGGTCGAAAAGACCCTTGCGCTGACCGGCATCCAGTGATATTCTCAGCTTGAGCGAAATAATAGACGGCCCAGTACGCACATGGATGCCACCCCCACATTCGGGTTGAGACAGCTCACCCAGCGAAAGACGGCAAGATGATATCGAGCATTCTCATCATTGCATTCTCGATCGTGCTGCTCGTCTACTGGTTCCGGTACACTTGTCTGCTCATCCTGCGAACTCGTACGGCCGTAGATTACGCGCCCGTCGTGGTCACGGCGAACAATCTCCAGTTCCTGCATGTACAGGACCTCATTCGCGAAGCGGAAGCGGCTACCCTCGATCCACTACGAAAGTCGCTGGATCGCGACTATGGTCTCCTGACCTATCTGATGAAGCACACCGCAGGCTTCCACGTCGGGGGGATCACCGTCGAGCAGCGCATGCTGCTGCTGGACTTCAAACTGATGCAGATTTGGTACGGCGCCACGCGAAGGCTGGCCGTGCACCAGGCTCGTGCGGCCCTCGACGAGATGTCGAACATCCTGGGCCATCTTGCCAACGCGATCGGCGAGCGCGCCGCGAGTATCTCGCGCGCCTGATCTTCTTCCTTTCCAAGCGAGTCATTCCCGGTGCGGGCCGCGACATCCACGGTGGTGCTCTAGAATGAAGATGTGGGAGCCGAAGCCAAGCTGCGCGATGCAGTTGCCAACCTAGACAGAATTCGCCAAGAAATCGGAAAAGTCATCGTCGGGCACCAGGATGTCGTGGATGGCGTGCTGATCTGCCTGCTTTCCGGAGGACATGTGCTGCTGGAGGGTGTGCCGGGCTTGGGCAAGACGACGCTGTTACGAACGCTGTCCCGGGTGCTGCACCTGAAGTATTCCAGGATCCAGTTCACCCCGGATCTGATGCCCGCGGACATCGTCGGCAGCATGGTGATCGAAACCGACGAACGTGGCGCCAAGTCGCTCCGGTTCCAGCCCGGTCCGGTGTTCGCCAACCTCGTACTTGCCGACGAGATCAATCGTGCGACGCCCAAGACGCAGTCGGCGCTGCTCGAGGCAATGCAGGAACGCACAGTGACCAGCGGGACGACGACGCACGAGATCGGGACGCCGTTTCTCGTCATGGCGACGCAGAATCCGATCGAGATGGAGGGTACCTACCCGTTGCCCGAGGCCCAGCTCGACCGGTTCCTGATGAAGATCCTGGTGAACTATCCGACGCGCGAGCAACTCAACCAGATTGTCGAGCGCACAATTCACCGTGACGAGATCGATCTCGACACTGTCGCGGATCGCGCGGTAATCCTCAGCGTTCGCGCGATGTGCCGCGAGATCCTGGTTGCGCCGCACGTTCAGGACTTCGCGGTGGATCTTGTGCTCGCTACGCAGCCTGAAGACAGCCATGCGCACGATCTGGCGAAGAAGTACATTCGCTACGGGAGCTCGCCGCGTGGCGCGCAGGGTCTTGTGGAATCCGCTCGCGTTCTCGCCTTGATGCGCGGGCGGCTCCACGTTAGCGCTGACGATATTCAGGACCTTGCCCCCTCAGTGCTGCGTCACCGGATTATCCTCAACTTCGACGCGCACGCCGATGGCCAGACAACCGAGACGATTCTCCGAGAGATCATCCGCAGCGTGGCGGTGGCCGCCAATTAGAGTCAGGTGATGTCGCAACAGCCTTTGGTGGACCGAACGTTCCTCGAGAAACTAGAGCGTCTCACCATTCATTGGCAGAAGTCGTTTCCGGGCTTAGTCGGAGGTCATAACCCGTCCCGCTTCTCCGGCCCAGGCCAGGAGTTCCTCGACCACCGCCATTTTCATCACGGGGACGATCTCCGAGCTGTGAACTGGCGCGCGTACTTGAGGCTCGAGAAGCTGTTCCTCAAGATGTTCCAGGTTGAACCGCGCACGCCCGTGCGGCTCTTGATCGATGTCAGCCGCTCAATGACAACCGGCGCCGTGTCGAAGTTCGATTACGCGCGGAAACTCGCCGCCGCACTCGTGTATGTGGGCCTTGTGCGGTTGGAGACAATCGCTATTCAACCCTTCAGCGACCGCCTCTTCGACAGCTTCGTATCGGCAGGGGGACGTCACCGGTTCGCGCCGGCGGCGGAGTTTCTGGGCCAGCTCACTCCGGTGGGCGTCACCGACAGTTTTCAGGCAGCTCGCCAGTTCATCTCGCGGTACCTCCAGCGTGGCTTCCTCATCGTTGTTTCGGATTTCCTCGACGAGGACGGCTGTGAAAGACCACTGCAATACCTGGCGGATTTCGGCCACGAGTTGCTGCTCGTTCACCTTTGGGCCGACGAGGACCGAGTTCCGCCATGGGAAGGTGAACTCGATCTCACCGATGCCGAGACCGGCGCGGGGCTTCAGCTTCAATTCGATAGCGCGGCGCGCACGCGCTACACCAATGCGTTTGACACCTTTGCGCAAAACCTTCGAAGTCTGGCCATCCACAACGGTGGCCGCTACGTCGGGCTCTCGACATCGCTGCCCCTCGAGGAGGCGATCTTCGGACCGTTGGCTCAGGCCCGCGGGGTGACATAGATGTTTTTGCTCAACCTCGGCATTGGCGAGTTTCTTGCGCTGTTCGGCGCCGTGTCTGGCATCGTGGTCGCGCTGTACCTTCTGGATCGCTCCCGGCGGAAGCTCACTGTGGCCACACTACGCTTCTGGACGCCATCCGAGCAGCCACCGGAAAAGCGGACACGGCGGCGACGCATTCAGCAGCCTCTCTCGCTCATTCTGCAACTGTTAAGTTTGCTCTGCCTGCTGTTGGCGATCGCTCAGTTGCGGCTTGGGACACGCGACTCCGCCGGCCGCGACCATGTGCTCATCCTGGACACGTCGGCGTGGATGGACGCGCGTTCGGGCCAGGGAACCCTGATGGACGAGGCCCGCCGCCTCGCTCTGGCCTGGGTGCGGGCGCTGCCGGCCGGTGATCGTGTGATGCTGATCCGAGCCGACGGTTTGGCCACTCCGGCGACCGTCTTTGAGTCGAGTCGGGCTACGGTCGAGGAGGCGATCGCCCGGTCCCATCCCGGCTCCACGGCTTTGAATCTGGATGCCGCATTCGAACTGGCGCGTCAGGTCCGGCACATGCACTCCAGTAGCGCAGGCGAGGTGGTATTCGCCGGAGCTGGCCGGGTCACCGAGCAGCAGTCGGGCGCCGAGGACCGGACGCCGCCGAACCTGCGTGTCCTCCCCGTCGCCGCAGCCGTGGAAAATTGCGGGCTGCGGACGATCGGTCTCCGTCGCTCTCACACGGTCGCCGACGTCTGGGAAGTTTTTGTCACCGTCCGGAACTACGGCCAGTCCTCCCGTGTGGTACGCCTGGCCCTCCAGTTCGGCGGTGCGCCCGCCGGCCTTCGCCGGATCGATCTGCCACCGGGGACCGAACAAAACGCGACATTTGAGTTGCATACACGATCGGCCGGTTGGGTTGAGGCGCGCATCCTGGGATCTGATGACTTTGCCGCCGATGATTATGCCGTATTGGAACTGCCCCGGCAGCCGCTAGTTCGCGTTGCGGTTTACTCCGAGTCCCCCGCCTGGCTCCGTCCGGTTCTTTCCGCGACCCCGAATGTCGAAGCGCAATTCTTCAGCCCGTCCGAGTACGTCTCGAATCGGGACGCTGATCTCGTCATTCTTGATCGATTCCGGCCGCCGGCCCTTCCATCCGTCGGCAGCATCTGGATTGAACCGCCGGCTGGCGCCTCGCCGGTCCGCGTGAAGACGTCCTTGCGGAACGCCCGGGTGACGCAGTGGCTTTCGGGTCACCCTCTCGGGGCAGGCTTGCGCGTACAGGACCTTCGGCTGGAATCAGCCACGGTCTTCGATGCGGCGCCGGGTGATATTCCGATCGCCGAGACGGAGGCGGGTCCGGTGATCCTGGCGCGTGCGGGCAAGCCGAGAATCGTCGTTCTCGGTTTTCACCCCCTGCGCTCCTCGATGCGATACGAACTGGCGGCGCCCCTTCTGTTTGCGAACCTTCTTCATTGGATGTCCCCGGAGATCTTCCGCCGTTGGGAGCTGAATGCCGGAAGCGTGGGCAGTGTCACCGCCGTCCTCGAGTCTGAGGCCGACGCATCCCAGGCCCGTGTGCTTACCGAGGATCAGATTGCCCTCCCATTCACCGTGCAGGGGCGCAACGTTCGCTTCTTTGCCGGCACCCCCGGTACGGTTCGTGTTCTCGCCGGTGATCGCGAGCTCGTCTACTCGTTGACATTACCCGAGGTCGCTGTTGCGTCATGGCAACCTCCCGGCAGCGTCCGTCGGGGAGTTCCGTCCCCATCGAGTCGGGGAACGCTCTCTCGCGATCTCTGGCAGATTCTGGCAATTCTCGGCGGTCTCGGACTCCTGGTTGACTGGCTTTGGTTCGGCCGCGGCGTGACCATGCTGCGAGGGGCCACGAGAGCAAGCATCCCGTCGGTGACGCTTATCCGTTTGCGCGATCTGTTCGGCGGGCTGGCCAGGAAGGCGTCATGACGTTCGATCACCCGTGGCTACTGATATTCGCCTGGCTCCCGCTGGCCTGGGCTGCGCTCGAATGGCGCCGGACGCCGCGCCGCGCCGGTCTGGTTCTCAAAGCCGTATCTCTGAGCGCCATTCTGCTTGCGTTGGCTGCGCCACAGCTAACAATCCGTTCTTCGAGAATGGCTGTCGCGATCCTCGTGGACACGTCCGCCAGCCTGTCTCCACAGGACCTGGCGCGCGCCTCCGACTTGGCGACGCAGATCGAAAAGACCCGCGGGCGCCACTGGACCAGAGTCATTCCTTTCGCGCGGTCGACTCGCGAGGCAACGCCGGACGAGCTTAGTGGTTCTTGGAAACTCCAGTACACGTCGGGTGACGGGGGTCGGGGTACCGATCTCGAGGCCGCCATCCGTGAGGGCATCGCAGCGTCTCCCGCCGGGCTGGTTCCGAGGTTGGTCCTCATCTCCGATGGAAAGGAGAACTACGGTAGCGTGGCGCGCGCCGCCTGGCAGGCCCAGCAGTTGAGAGTACCCGTTGATGTGTACTCCCTTTCGGGACGTCCAAAGCCTGAGCTGCTGCTCGAGTCCGTCGCCGTGCCGCCATTGGTGTTCACCGGTGAGCGTTTTCCACTCGACTTGGCGATCCGGTCGCCGCGCCGCACCACGGCGGCCGCCGAAACGGCAGCCGAGGGCAAGCTCCTGGGCTCGAGCCGCGTGACGCTCGAACCGGGTTTGAACCGGGTCCGCGTCAACACTAGCCTGACGACTGCCGGCTCGGTCGAACTCACCGGAACGGTGCGCGCGGAGGGGGCGGGCGAGGTCCGCTTCGCCAAGGCGCTGTCCGTCCGCCGTCCGAAGGTGCTGCTGCTTTCGCAAGATCCCCGAGGCACTGAAATCCACCTCTTGCGCACCCTGGAGGCAGCGCAGTTCGATGTGCAGCGCGCCACCGAGATCCCGCGGGATCTCGACGCCTACCAACTGATCGTATTCAATAACTGGGACCTTCACGCAGTTCCCGCGACTGCGAAAACGGCGGTCGAACAGTACGCGCAGGAAGGCGGCGGCCTGTTGGTAATCGGTGGTGAGCGGAACGTCTATATCGAAGAAAAGAAAGGGCAAGAGGACCCAATCGAGCGTGCCTTGCCGGCGAAGCTTGCGCCGCCTCGTACTCCCGAAGGAACTCTTGTGGTGCTCATTGTCGATAAGTCGTCGTCGATGGAAGGCAGGAAGATGGAACTGGCGCGACTGGCCGCGATCGGTGTAATCGACAACCTGCGCCCTATCGACCGCGTCGGCGTGCTCATCTTCGACAATTCGTTTCAGTGGGCGGTGCCCATTCGGAAGGCCGAGGACCGGACGCTGATTAAGCGTCTCGTAGGGGGCATCACGCCGGATGGCGGCACCCAGATCGCACCGGCCCTTGCCGAAGCCTATCGCCGCGCGCTTCCGCAGAACGCGATCTACAAGCACATCGTTCTTCTTACCGACGGCATCTCCGAAGAGGGCGACAGCCTGAACCTGGCTCAACAGGCGGCGGCGAGCCGGGTGACGATTTCCACCGTCGGCCTTGGTCAGGATGTCAACCGCGCGTACCTCGAAAAAGTTGCAACCCTGTCCAAGGGAAAGTCGTACTTCCTGACCGATCCATCGGGGCTCGAACGGATTTTGTTGCGGGACGTCATGGAGCATACGGGTTCCACGGCGATCGAAAGGCCCGTAACACCGGTCGTGATGCGGCCGGCCGAGATCCTGGAAGGTGTCGGCATGGAAACGGCGCCTCCGCTGCGCGGCTA
>JAEHDI010000716.1 GCA_016880505.1 Bryobacterales bacterium
GCACCCTGTCGTGCGCGTCCCACGCCGACATGTCCGAAAGAATCACCTGGTCGCCCGGCCGCAGCCCTTCGACCACCTCAATTGTGTTCACCGATGCGCGGCCCAACTTTACGTGCACTCGCGCCGCACCCTTCCCGTCCGCGTCCGCCCTAAAGAGAGTCACCGCGCTGTTCGGCTGTCCGAATGCCGGACGCCCCACGTACACGATGTCCGCCAAGTGCTCCAGTTCGATCGTGCCATCCACGCTCAAGTCCGGCCTCGCGCCCTGCGGCAGCGAGCCCTCCAGCTTCACATCGACCGTCACCGTGCCTTCCCGGACCGCCGGATCGATACGCGACACCCGGCCCGGAATCACACCGTTCCGCGTGTCCACGGCCACCTTCTGACCGAGTTGCACGTCCTTCGCCTGGGTCTCCGGGATCTTCAACTCGGCCTTGAGCCTCTCCGGCTGGGCGACCTTCGCAAGAATCGTACCGGCAGCCAGCTTCTGGCCGACTTCGACCGGCAGCTCCTGAAGCACTCCGACCGCTCCGGCCCTTACGCGCAGGGCCTCCACTTGAGTGCGCTTCAGCCCCGCCAGAGCCCGCACCTTGTCCACCTCGGCCCGCTGCACCGCCAGTTGCGCGTCCACGGAGTCCGACTGGATGTCCAGGCGCTTCTCTTCGATGCTGTGCCGGTTCGCGAGCTCCGCCGCGGTTGCCACTGAAATCTTCAGATCGAGGTCGGGGAGGAGTTTCTCCTTTGCCAGCGCCTCGTCCCGGTCCGCCTTCAGTTTCGCCTGGTGGTACTCGGACTGAACCCGTGCCACCTCCGCCTGCTGTGTCAGCCGCTGGCTCTCGAGCTGGACCTTCAGGTCCTTGTACTTCGCCTCAGCGGCCTTCACTTGGTACTCGGCCTCGAGCGCCGCCAGGTCCAGTTCGGGGTTACTCAGAACGAGCAGCACGGTTCCGGCGTCGACCGCCGCCCCGGGACGGACCATGATTCGCTCCACCCGTCCGTCCGCCGGGGCTGGTATCCAGAGCATCTCTTCCGGAACCAGCGTCCCCAGCCCGCGCACCTCCCGGGTCATCGGACCACGCTTGACGGTATCCATCCACACTGTCGCTTTTTCGACCGTCGGAGCGGCTGGCTTCAGCCGGTAGAGCCCCACCGTGATCAAAGGGATCGCGGCCGCCACCGCCGTGCCGGCTGCAATGCGCCGGATCAGCTTCTTCCGGGCGACACCCTCGCGTGGAACGTCCATACAGTCTTTCCGGAAGCAGCTTTCATGCCAGTGCTAATCGACTGAAACAAAGAGGGCAACTGGGATCGGGAGTGTTCGTTTTTGGGACGACAGCGTCCGGTTTCGCTGGGTGTCAGTCTCCCTGCTTCACCCACGCGGCGTTGAAGCGTGCGTGCTTGATCGACTTCCGCGGCGCTCCCTCCGGCAAATGGTTCAGAAAGTAGCTGTAAGACACGTGCAGCGACCCATCCCGCGCCTGAATCATCGAAGGATAGTGAAACGAGCCGGCGCCGCGGTCGCGGTTGTCCAACTCCAGGAACCGTTTCCACTTCCAGGACTTACCCTCGTCGTCCGACAGCGTGACCGACAGCGAGTACCGCCCAACCTCCGTATCGTTGTTCACCATGGCCCACGTCCCATCCTGGAGAGCGATCACCTCCAGTCCGGTACCCGAATTCGGGATCTCGGTGTCGATTACCGGCGACCACGTGACCCCGTCGTCCATCGATTCGGTCATCAGCACGCGCTTTGGCGCCGGTCCGTTGTCCCGCATGTAGGCGACAATCGTTCCGTCCTTCCGCCGCACCAGCGTCGGCTGAACGCCGCCGTGGCTCACCATCGGCTCGCTCGTGGTCCAACTACCTCCGCGGTCGTCCGAGATGGCGATCAGCGAAAAGTCGTACCCGTCGGAATAAAGGGGGACCAGGACCCTCCCCGACGGCAGCTCGAGCGGATGCACCCGCGTCATCCACCCCATGCGCGAAAAATACTTGTCGGCCGCGCGGTCAAGGATCGTCTTCAGGTATTCCGCGTGGGGCCCGGTGGCCTCCCGCCACCTTGGCTCGACGACCTCTTTCACCTTCGCGGCGAAATTTCTGGGGATGAAGCACATCACTGACCTCCCAACGCGGCGGCCCGTCTCGCCCGTAGTCCGATGCGATCCGGTACTTCATCAGCGCTGTGTGCCATTCGTTCGCCAGAATCACCGGCCAGAGCAGCCAGAGCCGCCGGCGTGAATCGACGAACAATGCTGGATTACAGTCGGGGAATCCTGGGGTATCGGCCAGCGTAAATCGCTGCCCCCACTCCTTGGCGCCTTTCCGCCGCCGCGCCGCTTCGATCTTCACGTCGTCTGCCTGGCGCTCCCCGGAGCCGTTGTACCAGGCGACAAACAGCTCGCCGTCCGGCAACTCCACGATAGAAGAGCCGTGATTGTGCCAGCGCTCCAGGGGAAAGATCAGTTCCGCCTCGTGGAACGGTTTCTCCTCGTTCCAGGCTGGTACCACAAGCAGCGTGAACGCGAGCAGCAGTCGATTCATGAAGGCGCCCTCCCATCCTGAATCGAGGCCAGTGTACTACGATGTGCGGTTACGAGGTGCTCATGGATTTCACTCGCAGACAGTTCATCGGCGCGTCCGCCGCGCTCGCGGCCGGTTCCGCGCAAGCCCAGGACCAGCCCGCATGGTGCGACAAGCCCATGCGATGGGCGCAGCTTACCCTCGTCGAGGACGACCCCGGCAAGTACGATCCGAAATTCTGGCTCGATTATTTCCGCCGGATCCACGCCGACGCTACCTGTCTCAGTGCCGGTGGGTGCGTCGCCTACTACCCGACCAAGGTTCCCTTCCACCACCGCAGCCGCTGGATGGGCGAGACCGACCCTTTTGCCGAGCTGTATGAAGGCTGCCGCAAACTCGGCATGGTCGTTGTCGCCCGCACCGACCCCCATGCCACCTACCAGGATGCCTACGAAGCCCATCCGGATTGGATCGCCGTCGACGCGGAGGGCCGCAAGCGCCGGCACTGGGCCTCGCCCGAGATGTGGGTCACCTGCACCCTTGGCCCCTACAACTTCGAGTTCATGACCGAGGTCACCAAGGAGATCGTCTCCCTCTACAAGGTGGACGGCATCTTCTCGAACCGCTGGGCCGGTTCCGGCATGTGCTACTGCGAGCATTGCCAGCGCAATTTCAAGGATTACTGCGGCATGGAGCTTCCCCGGACACGGGACCCCCTGGACCCTGCACGCCGCAACTACATCGTTTGGCAACAGAAGCGCCTTTTCGACCTCTGGCGGCTCTGGGACGGCGAGATCCGCAAAATCAACCCGAACGCCCGCTTCGTCGCGAATGCCGGAGGCGGCGCTCTCAGCGATCTCGACATGAAGACGATCGGCGAACTTGCCCCCACGCTCTTCGCCGACCGCCAGGCCCGCATCGGACTCAACGCACCGTGGGCCGCCGGTAAGAACGGCAAGGAGTACCGTGCCACTCTCGGACGCAAGGCCATCGGCGGCATCTTCAGTGTCGGCGTCGTGCAGCCGTATCGCTGGTCGGATTCCGTGCAGAACGGCGCCGAAATCCGCATCTGGGTCGCCGACGGCCTCGCAAACGGTTTGCGCCCCTGGTTCACCAAATTCTCCGGAACGATCCACGATCCGCGCTGGTTGAAGACCGTCGAGGACATCTACAACTGGCAATACCGGCACGAGCGCTACCTTCGCAATGAGGAGCCGCTCGCTCGCGTGGGCATGGTCTACTCGCAGCAGACCGCCTGGTTCTATGGTGGAGAGCGCGCCACGCAGAAGGTCGAGGACCACACCCGCGGCCTCTACCACGCGCTGATCGAGGCCCGCGTCCCGTTCGAGATGGTCCATGATCGCCTGCTCGAACCGGACCGCCTCGCCCGCTACAAGCTCCTCCTGTTGCCGAACATCGCCGCCCTCTCGGACGCCCAGTGCGACCAGCTCCGCGAATACGTCAGGCGCGGCGGCAGCCTCCTCGCCACCTTCGAAACCTCCCTCTACAACGAGTGGGGCGCACGACGGCCCGACTTCGGACTCAGTGATCTGTTCGGTGTGTGGTACCGAGGGCGCGTCGAGGGTCCGGTCCAGAACTCCCACCTCCGCCTCGAACACGACACGCGTCACCCGATCCTCGCCGGCCTCGAGGACGCACCCCGGATCATTCACGGGGTCTACCGGGTCGAGGTCGGTGCCCGGGAATCCTTCCCGAATCCCCCGCTCACGCTGATCCCCTCCTACCCGGACCTGCCCATGGAGAAGGTCTTTCCTCGTGTCCCGAAGACGTCCATCCCCGAGGTCTACCTCCGCGAGATCGGTCCCAGCCGCATCGTCTATTTCCCTTGGGATATCGACCGGGTCTTTTGGGAAGTGATGTGTGTTGACCACGGCCGCTTGCTGGGCAACGCGGTCGCCTGGGCCATGAACGAGGAACAGCCGGTGACGGTCACCGGCCCCGGCGTCCTCGATGTCACCGTCTGGCGACAGAAGGACTCGATGACCGTCCACCTCGTCAATCTGACCAATCCGATGATGATGAAAGGACCCTTCCGGGAGATCATCCCCCTCTCCGAGCAGAAGGTCCGTGTCCGGCTCCCGCAAGGGGTTCGGGCGAAGAAAGTGCAGCTTCTCGAGAGCGGCCGGACGCCGCGATTCGAGGAATCCGATGGTACGCTAAGCCTCGTGGTCCCATCGATCCGGGTCCACGAGATCATCGCCATCGACCTTTGAGGAAAAGGGGTAGATGGGTGCTAACCGTTATTGTCTACGTGGTATTACGGGAATATTTCCGGTTATACGGTTAACGTTCCTGTCATACTAACCGCTGGCGGAGGGGAATATCGGTTTATGTTAACTGTAGCGACGATAGCAGTGGCTTGAGCCTGCGACGGAGATTCCGCATGTTCCAAATCGGCTTTCATACGGACGCTTTCAATAGCAGCTATTGGAGTTTCGAGCAGTGCCTTAAGTGGGCACAGGACAACGGCCTGCACTTCATCGAGTGTGGCGCCATCGATGGCGTGAGCTGGATCCACGGACTCGGCTACCAGCCCCACGTAGCCCTATGGGAGGATCCCGTACTACTTCGTCGGAAGATGGACCGCTACGGCGTCCGCATGTCCCAGATCGACGCTGCTTTCCCGCTTTCACTGCCGGAGGGCGCCAGCCTCGGCGTCGAATACGTGCTCCACACCATCCGCTGGGCCAAACTCGCCGGCTGCCCGCGCGTCGACACCACCGACGACCGCTGTAAGCCCGCAGGGATGACCGAGCGCGAGGCCCTCGACCACATGCGTCGAATCTACCGGCAGATCGTTCCCGTAGCCGAGGCCTACGAGATTACCGTCAACGTCGAACCCCACGGCTACTTCACCACCAAGCCGGACTTCATGGCCGAGATGCTCGCCTTTTGCGACTCGCCGTTCCTGCGCATGAACATGGACACCGGGAACACGTACATCGCCGGCCAGGACCCCGTTGCCTTTCTCGATCGCCTGAAAGACAAGGTTAGCCACGTTCACGTGAAGGACGTCAGCGAGAGCCTCGCCGCTGCCGCCCGGGGAGATCTGACCGGCATTGCCGTCAGCCACTGCGCCATCGGCGAGGGCGTCAA
>JAEHDI010000717.1 GCA_016880505.1 Bryobacterales bacterium
GCAAGATCTTCTGGCGCAAGCTGCAGGAAGAGGAGACGAGGAGGAGCGCGAAGTGAGAATGCTCGCTCTCGCGCTGCTGCTTGCGGCAACTGCGGCGCAGGCGCAGGTCGACATCGACCGGGCGTGGGCGCGCGCGACCGCGCCGGGTGCGCCGGTCGCGGGCGGCTACATGACGATCCGCAACAAGAGCGCCGCGCCCGATCGCCTGGCCCATGTAGGATCCCGTGATCGCACCCGCCGGGTTGATACTAGCGGGATAAGTGTGAACAGCGCCCGGGACATCGAATGTGGTGAAGGTGCCGTCGCGAGCCCGCAGGAAGCCGTGAAACGCATAACTCGCGTCCGGGTAGTACCCCGTGATCGCACCCGCCGGGTTGATGCTAACGGGGTAAGTGTGAACAGCGCCCGGGACATCGAATGTGGTGAAGGTGCCGTCGGGCTTCCGCAGGAAGCCGTGCAACACGAAACTCGCGTCCACGTAGGATCCCGTGATCGCACCCGCCAGGTTGATACTAACGGCGGTGGTGAAATTAGCGCCCGGGACATCGACTGTGGCGAAGGTGCCGTCGGGCCCCCGCAGGAAGCCGTGCGACAGGAAACTCCCGTCCACGTAGGATCCTGTGATCGCACCCGCCGGGTTGATACTAACGGCCTTGGTGAAATTAGCGCCCGGGGCGGCGAACGTGGTTAAGGTGCCGTCGCGGGCCCGCAGGAAGCCGTGCACCACGAAACTCTCGTCCACGTAGGATCCCGTGATCTCACCCGCTGGGCTGATGCTTTGGACCAAGCTGCCGCGAACGCCCGGGACGTCGAACGTGGTGAACGTAGCGGCATGAGCGCTCCAGCAGATGCCAAGTTCCAGGCTGCAGAGGACCAGGCAACGCGAGAGCGATCCTCTCCATCGCGCTACCGCTCGGAATTTCGTAGAAGCAGATCGGTTCGTCATCTTGTCGCAACTCCTAACCCGGGATGTCCATCTATCAACCTTGAAGTCCAGATCTTGGCTCCCGGATTCCAGTCCGTCACTGGATGAGACTTTCGATGGGAGCACTACGCCAACCACGTGTCGAGATCGCTTTCGTGTTCTGATCCTTGATTTGCATCCGCCCGAATTCAAATGCCACCTGGGTTTGAGCCTCCGCAGCAACAATCCGAACGACTGTGGCGGTGAACTCCATACACCTCGGCGAGAACAACGGATGTCGAGGCAGATCCACCACGACGCGAACTACGTCATCAGGTTTCAGGACGCTAGAGATCTGCGCCGCATCAAGTCCCACGAGGATTCCGGATCGGCTGATGTTAATTGCGGTCCCGGCAAATTCCGCTCTCTCTGTCGAGACCAGGCACACGCGGCAGCTCAGCCGCAAGCTGAAACGGCGTCCGCTTCGCCGTTCAATGGAAGCCTCGTTTCGTTCACTGATCTCTTGGAACCCGCCGCTGTCGGTATGTGCTGTTGCCATGGCTGTCCCCTTCGCCCGTACGGGCCAGCTATCGTCCGGTGCACGAGACGGTCCAGAACGGAACCCGGTCTATTTTCAGAGGCTTAGGCCGCTGAGCCAGCGTGGGGTTAGCGGGAATTCAGCGGAGTCGAAATGCAAAGGCTGCACCTGAAATGCGAAATTTGCCGACCCGCAATCTGCGAATACCTGCGCAGAGCCGACATTGGACGGTTCTTCTCGGCGCCTGGCAGCGTCGCTGGAACATCAACAGCGCCGGTTCCAATGCGGCTTGTTATGATGGGAACCGATGCCCCGAAAACCGGCAACTGCTGGCCGGATCCTGATCGTCGATGATGACGAACGCCAGCGTACCGCTTTGGCCGACATGCTCTCCGAAAATCACTTTGAGACGCAGGTTGCGGCGGACGGCCAGGAAGCGCTGGAGCGGCTCACCGTCTTCAATGCGGATGTCATCGTTGCGGATCTGGTCATGCCCCGCATGGACGGCTTCGAACTTCTCAAGCACTTGAAGGAGCACGGCGACCTTACTCCGGCGATCGTGCTCACCGGATTCGGCAGCATGGAAAAAGCGCTGACCGCCGTTCATGACCTCAAGGCATTCTGGTTTCTGGAAAAGCCCGTGGAACCGCGTGCATTCAAGCTCCTTCTGGAGCGTGCGATTCGCCACAAGCGCGCTCTGCGGAAAACGGATGCGCTGGAGCGCGAGTTGAGGGTCCGTGGCGTACTGGGGGACTTGGTAGGAGCGGCCCCTGCAATGCAGGAGATCTTCTCGATCATCAGGCAGGTGGCGCCCACCTCAGCGCCGGTATTGATCTTCGGAGAGACTGGCACTGGGAAGGAACTGGTCGCGCGGGAGATCCATAAGCTCAGCCCCCGCGGTGATGGCCCTTTTGTCGCGGTCAATGCAGCCGCGTTGCCCGAGACTCTGATCGAGAGCGAGTTGTTCGGTCACGAGAAGGGCGCGTTTACAGGAGCGATGGAGCGTACCGCGGGGTGTTTTGAACAGGCCCAGC
>JAEHDI010000718.1 GCA_016880505.1 Bryobacterales bacterium
GCGTCGTTAATGACCGTAAACGGTATGTCGGGTGACTGGCTGAGCGCGTATTGCCAGCCCATGAAGTACCTTGTGTATTCCTCCCCATCCGGCAGGTAAAAGGGGCAGCCGTTATAGTGGAGTCTGAAAAACTCCTTGGTGTTAGCGGAATCAAGCAGAGCCACTTGAGGCTGTGCCTGAAGAAGCGTAGCCAGCAGGATAGCCGTAATTACCAGACGCCCCAGAGTCATCATGTGACCACCTCGCCTTTCTCAAAATTCGAAAAACAATCCCGTGGACAAGCCTGCGCGACGATACGCGGTGAGTTTGTCCTGATAGTCGAACGAAACGACGAAACCCACGTGGCGGGAGAGCCATTTCCGGTAGAACGTATTGATGGAATAACTCAACAACCGAATCTCCGCCGGTGTGATGTTGGTGAAACGGTACTGTTCGCGGCCTCCGCCGGCGGTGACGCCGAACCAGTAGTTTCCTTCCGTCCCGTATTGGGCGGCAAGAGTGCCGGCGGCCGAGACGAAGTCGCCCGGTTGGTTCCGGTTGACGAACAGGTTGCCTTCCACAACGAGTTTTCTGTGATAGTAGAGCGCGCCGGCGTTGAAGATCTGCCCGTGGCCTGGACCGCCATAATCGAAGCGGGTGAACCCGGCGCCCAGAACGAAATTCCGTGTGGGCGGCAGCTTCCAGTAAGCTTTGATGTCGTAGCGCCGTTTGGGAAAGAAGATTGCCCGTTCGTTCCGCTGCGGGGCGGCGCTGAAACCCTGTACGGTGTAAAAGGACTTGCTCCAGTTGAGGTAAGACAAGAAACCGTAGTTCTGCTGGGTGCCTTCGGGCCGCGTCTGGGTGTCAAAAATCAAAGCCGGGACAAAGCGGGGATTACTGCGAATCCACAACTGGCCCTGAAGCCCGCGCCAAGTGCCGAGATTCCGGTTCACTTGGCTTCCGTACGCCCCAAGTTCGAGGCGCACGGGCAACACGTCAGACTGTCCGGCGTTGCCGGCGTCCTGCGCGAGGCAACTGGCTACACCAACCAGAACCAGGCAGACTCGACCGGCTGAACTCAATAGCACCGAAGCTCCTTTCAGACGCGTAGCAAACGTGACGTCTGAATTTTCTTCCGCTTCCGCCAGTCCTCAGCTCCGGCGGCATCCACCACCATCACGCCGCCGGGGGAAGCCAATTTCCCACAGACAACCACGTTGTTTTCCACCCAAATCCCGTCCCCCGCGTAAGCTACAACCGGTGCCTCCTTGCCGGCGCCACGCGTCCCCTCGCTGACCAGTAGCGATCCGAAAGCGTGGACAACCGCGGCAAAGCGGCAGTCAGGGGCCAGGTAAATATCTTCCCCTGCTACGAGGTTGCCCTCGCAGAACCCGCCTCGGCCGATGTGTAACGATCCGTCCGCCTTGAGGTCGTGTAGCACCGCGCTGCGCGGTGGGAGATGGCAGCGCCCCTTTACGATCAGCTTCGCGCCCACCCGGAGGGGTCGGCTTGGTGTGAGATCTCCCGCGTAGTACCAACTATCGGCGCTCATGCGCACGACCTTCTTCGGGTCTACACCCGCATCAAGCAACGCTTGCTCCGCCGTCGACGACTCGTCCGGAGGCGGGATCTCCACGAGATCACCGGACGGAGGAAGGTCCTGACTCGACGGGGAACCATTCGAACCGGGCGTGCTGACGCGAGGAGCAAAGACTGACAAAACCCGGCCACCCATACCAAGTCGCACCGCCGTCCGTGACGTCACCCGCGCTCCCACGCGGCAGTCCGTCCCGAGGATCATTTCACCGGTGCTGTCCAGCCACCGGGCGGCCGTTACACCGTCTTCCAGAACTGCGTTGCCGTCCGCCGCCAATGATTGCAGCCGGGAGCCATGCCCGATCCGTGCACTGCCACGGGTGTAAATCTCGCGGAAGAACTCGCAGCCTGACCCGCAGGAAAAATCTCCGTCTACCACCCAGATCGCATCGGACTCGTGTCGATCCCCAATGGCCATTGGACCGGTGGCTCGAATTCGTTCGTGGCCCTTGAGAATAGTGCGCTCCGTACCGGTCACGGTTACCGCCGGCAGTTGCAGCCATTCCTTGACTTTCAGTCGGAAAGACTGGGGGAGGCAGTCCTCCATCCTCACGTAGGTGACGTCGATCTCAAGGGAGGGCCTTCCCTTCAGCCTCCTCCATTGGCGGTGTGCCAGGTAGAAATGCAAGTACAGAATCAGTGCAAGTACGCCGGCGAAGATGAGGAAGCGCCAAGGGATCACTGTTCTGACTCAGTACTGAATGTATATGTGTAAGCACCAGTCGGTCGCTGGCTGAACAAGCCGCGATCGGATCCATTGCCATTCCGAAACTGCTCCCCGTTGCTGTTCTCGCGGAAACGCTTGGTCTTGTGCCAGCGCGGTCCCCGGGATCCCCACACGCGGCCTACGTAGTAACGCAGCAGGGCGCCGCAGATTGCGACTGTACTGGCAAAGAAGTTGAACAGATTTACCGGGATGAGCAGGACGCGCCGGGCGTCCCCGTCCAGCAGGGCGGCGGCGCCGAGTTCGAAAAAGGTAGCCTGGTTGCCGAAGACCTGGTAGCCCGCGAAGGCCAGCGCAAAAAGCAGGGGAGGCACGGCCGATGCCTCCGGGCTGAAGAACAATACCAACGACGCCAGCCAGCCCAGCACCAGAATCGGCGCGGTAAGATAGCAGCCCAGGACGAAGAGCGCGTCCACTTTTTCCGGACGGGACAGAAACTTCGATCCGGAGACTGACGACCACAACCGGTGCAGGCAGTCCGTGTGGCCAGTCGCCCAGCGCGCTATCTGACGTTTTCTGACTTCCCACGCCTCGGGAACCTCCTCGTAGCACTCGGCGCGATTGACGTAAGCGACCTTCCATCCTTTCGCAATGAGCCGGAACGTCAGGTCCGTGTCCTCGGTGAGCGATTTCGTATTCCAGCCGCCAACGGCACGCAGTGCCGAAGCCCGTACGCCGCCGACCGTCCCTCCAAATTGCGGAGTCAAGCCGAGATTGTAGCGGGCCTGCTGCCCGACCTGATAGCCGGCAGCGCGTTCCAACCCCAAGAGCGCGGCGAGCAGCGTCGACCCGGAATTGTGCGGAACCACGCGGCCCATCACTGCCCCAACTTCGGGATCACAGAAGGGAGCGGTCAACTGCTTCACCATCGCGCGTCCAGGAAAGTAATCGGCGTCGAACAGCAACAGAACCTCTCCAGACGCCTGCCGCGTTGCAAGTTCGAGGGCAGCAGCTTTGCCGCCTTCCCCGTCGCGGCGATGAATGGCTTTGATGATCGGGTATCGAGCGGCGAAATCGCTGATGATCTCTCCCGTCCGGTCTTCTGAACGGTCGTCAACCGCCAAAATCTCGATCCGGTCGCGGTCGTAATCACCTTCCACCAGCGCTTGAAGTAAGTCGGCCGCCACTTTCTCCTCGTTGTGCATTGGCACGAGCACGGAAGTACGGGGGAGAAAGTAGCCGGTTACCTCCATCATGTCGCGGGGGCGGCGTATCGAGAGGCGGTATAGGGCGAGCGTGTAGTGACGCAACCCGTAAAGCGCCAGCACGACGATGGCAAACAGCAGACACCCTTTCGCGACAAGGATCAGGATGGTCATAGCGCCCTCCTCCGCCAATAGCGGGAAGCGTTCCAGTGGACGGCCATCGAGTAGAAGACCATCAGGTAGATCATGTCGGCGAGGATCCCGAGAGCGAACCAGAGTATCGGAACGAAAAGGATCCCGGAGTAATGCATGACCGCGAGACAGAAGGCCATCCGGACCGCCGACCAAAATATTCCAAAGACCTGCACCAGCACCGTAAGCGTCACGCCGATGAGCCAAATTGGCTGGACCAGCGTGAACATCGCCGCGGAGAAGACAGGTAACAGTAACCAGACAAGCACCTCGCCGCGCAGCCAGATCTGGCCGAATTCGACCGCTCCGAACTGGCTCGAAGGGTGAATCGCCACCACGCAGGCCGTAATCAGCAGCAAGGCCACCAGGAATAGCACGAACCCGCGGGCCAGGGCGATGCGGTGATGGATCACCCATAACGCGAGCAGACCGGCCACGGCCAGCAGAACGAAGCGCCAGGGATTCGACTCGAATCGGGCGACCGGGACGGCAGGCACTACGGCTGTTGAGAGACCTTCAAAAAGCTCAATCGTTTGCTCCCCCGTCACGGGGACGCCGGCCCACTCCAGCAGCGTCACACAGAGGCGATCGTGCCATGTGAAGAATTCAGCGTTGTACGCAGCGATCGATCCGCACAGGACAGCAGCGGTGAACACCGCCGAGAGCAGCTTTGCAGCCGTAACCCTGAACGATCGCACACTGCGGTGCGGGTAGATAAACTCCCGGCGCATATGGCTGTGCGGAGTAGCCAGGAAGGCGGGCATCCGAACCTTGAGCGAGACCGTCACACGATTCCTTATAGTCTATGCCAATCGTAGATGGGTTGCCCTAGGCACAACATCCACCTAACCGCGTCCGAGTACTAGGAAGGACCGACCCCACGGTACCAGAACCTCGGCCGCCGGCCCACTATCGAGCATCGCGATGCCGGGACGTGGATAATTGAAAGATGCCGCGAAACAAGCTTGCGCTGATCGCATTGGCGCCCGCGGTGATCTGGTGTACCGCATGCGGGCCGGAAAAAAAGGAGGAGCTGAAAGTGGTGAAAGCGCCGGAGCAGTTCCGGGTGAAGTTTGAAACAACCAAGGGAGATTTCGTCGTGGAGGTGACCCGCGCATGGGCGCCACGCGGCGCCGACCGGTTCTATGAACTGGTAACCGAGCGCTACTACGACGGCTGCAAGTTCTTTCGCATCGTGCCGCGCTTTGTCGTGCAGTTCGGACTGAACGGCAACCCGGCGTTGTCCCAGAAGTGGAGCCAGATGACGATCCCCGACGATCCGGTGAAAGCGCACAACGAAAAAGGCACGCTCAGCTTCGCAATGGCCGGTCCGGCGACGCGGACCACGCAGGTCTTCATCAACCTGAACGACAACGTGCAGCTTGACCGTATGAATTTCGCGCCCTTCGGAAAGGTCTCCTCGGGAATGGAAATCGTCGAGAGCCTCTTCAAGGGATATGGCGACGCGCCTCCGCAAGGCGTCGGCCCCGTGCAGGCGCTCATCCGCGAAGAGGGAAATGCTTACCTCGAGCGTCACTTCCCCCGGCTCGATGGAATCAAGACAGCGACTGTTGAGCCATTCGAGGGCGGCGCCTGACAGGGTTGCTTGGCAGCCTAGAGTAGGATTCCTCTCCTGCGCAATGGCATTGGGCTTCAGCCTGTGGCGTGTACTTTTCATCGCCCTGCTAAGGCGGCTTCTCCGGCCAGGAGTGGCGCGGGTACTTGCGGCTGAGTTCACGGCGCACCTGTGGGTAAAGCCGCTCCCAGAAACCTGCCAGGTCGGTCGTCATCTGCACGGGCCGGTGGTTCGGGGCGAGCAGATGAACCACTAGCGGCACCTTGCCCCCAGCTACCCGCGGCGTCTCGCGCAGCCCGAAGAAATCCTGGAGCCGCGAAGCGATCCACGGCGGCCGCCCACGGGCGTAGCGGACCGGGACCTGTCTTCCGCCCGGCAGCCGGATCCGTTCCGGCGCAGCCTCCCGCAGCAATCGCCGGGCATCCGGCGGCAGCCGGCGTTCGAGTGCGCGCAGCAGACCGCCGTGCGCAACCTGCTCGAGTTCGGTGAAACTGCGCAGGCCGTCGCAGAGCGATTCGAACGCCGCTTTCACGTCCTCATCACCGAGAGCCGGAATCCCCGTATGCTCGGAGGCAAAGGCAACTCGAGCCAGGAAAGCGTCGACCTCCTCCGCATCGGCGAACCGCCCCACACCCGCCTCCAGCGCCTTCCCGGCGAGGAGTTCTGCCGCCGTGGCCGGCTCCGGCTGCGCATTGCGCCTCTCCTCGATCACCAGGCTGCCGAAGACCAGCGCGCTGACGGCGTCAACCCGTTCTGCGTTTCTGTTCCATTCCACGGCATTGCGCTCGGAGACCTCGCCTGGAAACAGGTCGAGCAGCCACTCCGGTTCGATTGCGCTCGCCAGGCGCACGAGTGGGAGCCCGCGCTCGCGCCGCTCCTCGATGTCCACCGCCACCATCCAGTCAGACCCACGCACCACGCTCGACGGCGAGAGCACCGCCGAGCCTCCCGCCGCCAGCAGCAGTTCGTCGCCTTGACGCCGCCGCGCACATCTATGAACAAGTGACAGACGCTATTGTTTTTATACATTTAGAATTTATCTTGTCAGAACCGTTTTAATAATTTTTGTTTGGAGTCTTGATTTAAA
>JAEHDI010000084.1 GCA_016880505.1 Bryobacterales bacterium
CCGATACACTGACTCTGCGTTTGCCGTTGACCAAAGTCTGGTATGACGCCCTGATTGCCAGGCACGCTGCGGGGGTTTGCAGAAGGCCACGAGACGGCAGATGTGAAGCCGGCCAGCACTCTGCTAAACGCTGTGCCGGTGGCGTAATCCGCTAAACGAAAAATTACTCTCGGCAAGTTGGGTGTGGGTTGGCCTCCCCAACTGCGGCTGGAGACGAGCCCTGCTTGTGTTAGCTCTCAATTCCCAGGATCTCGCCTGCTGCTGTTTTGCGATGGCCAGCGCTTCGGCGAAGCAAGACTCTGCCTGAGCCAGCATCGATGAGAGGTCATCGGCTTTTGAACTTGTGCCACCTGGGAGCCTTGTCGCGGACGCCCGGGCGGCAGCTTTGATGATCAACTCGCCCTTGATGCGATGCAACTCGGCCATCGAATACCTCTCCCCGCTGTGCTCGGCCAGCGTTAGGGCTTTGGTAATCGCGGCGAGGCCTTCTTCTGCGCGTCCTGCTTTGGCTAATTCATCGGCCAGCAGCCCCAGAAAATGCGGACGCCAGAGTTTGGCCCCTGTCATTTCGTATGCTGCCAGACCACGCTGCATTTGCTCGATTCCTTGTGTCGTATTACCCAGTTCGGCTTCGGCATAGCCCAAATTGAACTCGCCGAATGCCCGCCACAGCTCCAGTCCATATTCGTCTGCCAGCTCCAGCAGTTCTCTCGCGCGTTCATAAGCCAGGCGCACTTCGCCTCTTAGCTGGTGGAGTTGTGCCGCGAAAAGAAGGGCTATTACTAAGGACTGCGGATGGCCAAGCTCTCGCGCCAACGCTAACCCGCCAGCCATTCTCTCGGCTGCCTGGTCCGGGTAGCCAAGTGCCCACAGTGCCCTGGAAGCAAAACACGCACAGACGACATTGCAGTCACGACCGATGAAGACCCTGTCTCGATGGTTGCGATGTTCGGGGTAAAGTGCCATGGCTTCGTCGAGGTGCTTGAGCCCTTCACTACAGCGCCCTAGATCGACCAACGCCCCTCCCACCTCACGGTGCGCCTCCATAATGAGCGGGCCGTCTTTGAGGTCCTCAGCCATCTGCAGGAGCTGTTCGGCGATCTGCAAAGCGGATGCCACCTCCGCATTCCATACGTAATACAGGCACAAGGACCGCAGCATATGGAACAATTCCGAGGAAGGGCCCTGCATCCAGAACAACTCGCGACCGTTCGCGTAGACCTCCTCCACCTCCGCCGAGGCGAACCCCCTCGTTGCCATTAGCGAGACACCTAAAATCATGCGCAGTTTGAGTTCTTGCTGTGCGCGCTCGGGTGTATCGGGAAGCGATTTGAGTACCTCCAAGCCCCGCCTGGCAAGATCCGTCGCTTCATGGGAGGCGGAACGAGCGCTCGCGATTTCCGCCGCCTGAAGAAGGTACGTTAGGGCGAAAGGCCAGTGGCGGCTTTGCTCGAAATGCATCGCCAGTTCAGCAGCAATCTCGTTGACTCGATCTCCGTAGATAGCTATGCCGCGTTCGGCGATGCGATGGTGAATTTGCGAACGGCGCATAGGCGGAATCAGACTGTAAGGCACTTCGAGATAGAGAGTGTGAGTGAAGCGATGGCGTGGAGTGATGGTGCCGTCGGGCAGTTGAACCAGCCAGGCAGGAGAAAGGAAGCGATGCCGCCGCGCCAGTTCCTCCAGTTGTTTTTCAACCCACTCGGTGGGCATGTCGAGCCCGGCTGCAATGGCCACCGAGCAACACTCCATTCCAGCAACGCTGGCCCCTTCGAGCACGGTGCGCTCATCCGGGCTGAGCCGCTCAAGTTGTTTTTCGATCAACTCTTTTAAATTCGACGGAACTCCTTGTTCGACTTCTGACCAGTCTTCACGTAACTTCCATTCGCCTTGCTCTTCAAAAATTACTTTCTGGTCGGTCAAGTACTGCACTAAGTTGACCATGAAGAGTGGATTGCCCTCAGTGCGGCGATAAATCATGCGTCGCACCCGGCCGGGGAGATGGTGGGATGGGAGCTTCGCCGCCAGGTATTGCGCTACGGCCTCTTCCGCGAGGTACGCGACCGGAAGTTCATGGCACAAGCCGTGCGCCTGCAGCTCCCGTTTCACACCTTTGAGCGGATGGTCAGCCAGAATGACATCAACCGGACGATACGTCCCAATTACCAGCAGGCGTGCGGGGTCTCGGCGTCGTGCCAAATAGGAGACAAGATCAAGCGTGGAGTGATCGCTCCAGTGCAAATCCTCCAGGACAAGAATCAAGGGAGACTCCGAGCTGAACGTCTCAATCGCCTCAGCCATTTCGCGAAGCATGCGCTCACGTGTTGCGCCCACGGTATGAGATTGCAGATTGCCTCTTTCCGATGGCGGAACCAAGGAGGGC
>JAEHDI010000719.1 GCA_016880505.1 Bryobacterales bacterium
CATAGCTTCGGATGGGCTTGCGGAAAAATGCGCAACGATCTTAGCCGAAGAGAACTGCTCGCGTGCGCGGGGGCGGCGGTGCTTTCTCCGCTGGCTGCATTCGGACGCCAGGCTCCGGCGGAACCGGTTTCCGTAGCGAAGTGCGCTTCGTACGGCTCGGAACTGCTGCCGACCCTGGAGCGGATGTTCGACCAGCTCGGAGGCCTCGGGCGACTGGTGAAAGGCAAAACCGTCGCCATCAAGCTGAACCTCACCGGCATCCCGAGTTACCGTCTGGGGCACACCCCGGCGGAGGACGCGCACTGGACGCATCCACGGGTGGTTGCGGCAACAGTTCACCTGCTCGGAAAAGCGGGCGCGCGGCGAATCCGCCTGCTCGAAAGCCCGTGGTCCACGGCCGATCCGCTCGAAGAGTACATGTTGGAGGCAAGTTGGGAGCCTCGTGACATCCTGAGCGCGGCCGATGGCGTCGAGTTCGAGAACACGAACTGGCTCGGCAATGCGAAGAGATACTCCCGGTTTGCGGTTCCTGGAGGCGGTCTGCTGTTCCCGGCGTACGACTTGAACCACTCCTATGAGGACTGCGACGTGTTCGTGTCGATCGCCAAGATGAAGGAGCACGCCACTACAGGCGTGACGCTTTCGATGAAGAACTGCTTCGGCATCACGCCATGCACGATCTATGGCGACGGAGCAGGCGTGGACGAACCGAGCGAGTTTCCGAAGGGCGGGCGGCAGCCTCTTCACAGCGGTTACCGGCAGCCGTCGAAGAGCGCCTTGCCCGAGAAAGACCCGAACTCATCCCGCGACGGCGGCTACCGAGTGCCGCGCGCGGTGGCGGACCTCGCGGCGGCCCGGCCGATCCACCTCTCGATCATCGAGGGCATTCACTCGATGGCCGGCGGCGAGGGCCCATGGATTCCGCGCTGCGCTCCGGTGCGTCCCGGCGTGATGGTGGCAGGGCTCAACGCCGTCAACACCGACGCCGTCGCGGCCGCAGTGATGGGCTTCGACCCGCTGGCGGACCACGGCACGGCTCCGTTCGAGAAGTGTGACAGCACGCTGCGCCTGGCCGAAGAACTGGGCGTGGGCACGCGCGACCTGAGACGGATCGAAGTGAGAGGAACTCCGATCCGCGACGCGCTGTTCGATTTCCGCAAGCAACACCCCGCAAAGCGCATTTGGACTGATTCCCGACTCCATGCTCAAATCTTCCGTGCAGCCTGAGGCATCCGCGCCGCCGGCGAGCGCCGCTTACGCCTATCTCATCGCCGTGGTGGCGGCCCTGTCAGGGCTGCTGTTCGGCTTCGACATCGCAGTGATTAATGGCGCGATCGTCTTCCTGCGCGAGCAGTTCTCGCTGTCGGATTTCCAGACCGAGGTCGCCGCGGGCGCGCTGCTGCTCGGATGCGCGGGCGGCGCTGCTGTCGCTGGGACGCTGAGCGACCGCTTCGGGCGGAAAAAGATCCTGATTCTGTCCGCGATTCTGTTCGCGGTGTCGTCGATTGCCGCCGGGCTTCCTCGGGGAATGAACGAGTTTATCGCCGCGCGGCTGCTGGGCGGGGTCGCGGTGGGCGTGGCCTCGATGCTGGCGCCGCTGTACATCGCGGAGAACTCCCCGCCGAGGATCCGCGGGAGGCTGGTGGCGTTCAACCAGATGGCGATCGTCAGCGGAATCCTGCTGGCGTATCTCGTCAACTGGCTGCTCTCTGGAATCGGACCGAACGCGTGGCGCTGGATGTTTGCGGTGGCGGCGATTCCGG
>JAEHDI010000720.1 GCA_016880505.1 Bryobacterales bacterium
CAGAGGCACGAGGGCCTCCGTAACAGGCTTGCCGAGGCGGCGTAGCGCCGCTCCGATGGCCTGCTGTGGTGTGAGCCGCGGGGTGGTGTCCACGGCGGTGCTGAGAAGTACATCGCCAAACGCGACCGCTAGCACCCGCCCTGATGCATCGACAGCCACCTGGACCAGGCCGCGGAACACGGGTACTCCAAGGATGGCTTGCTGAAACGTTATCTGCGTGCCCGAACCGATCGGGCTTTCCCGTACCGCCTGCAAGCTCCCAATCGCGGCTCCGCTCAAAGGAAACAACGCAGGCTGAGAACGCAGGAAGTCGAGAGCGGCCGCCCTCGGCCCTTTCCCGGAGGGAGAGGATAGCGCGCCACGAACCGGCCGAAGCGTGCGCGGTAGTCCGGAATCGTTCCAGGTGACGCGGACCTCGTCGCCGATGGCGGCTGAGAGTTCTGCTACACCGGACTCGGCGACGAGGCGCCGCCGCTGGACCGCAGGGTCGGCAGCTCGTGCAAGCCGCTGTTGCGGCGACCCGAAGACCAGTCGCCGTGCGTCATAGTTACGGCCAAACGTGGCCGTGGCACGCTCACGCGCCTGCCGGATGCGAGCCGCATTCACCGGTGTTTTCCGCGGGAGGACAGCAGGAAGTGCCACGGAAAAAGTCAGAACGTATGGAAGAATGAACCAAGAACGAGGCATCGGCGGTCTACCTCAAACTTCGATGGACCGCCAGGGGATTCGGGCAACCGGAGCCCACTGCAGCGAGAGCTCTGCATCCGCGATCGCCCATCGGGGATGCATCCACTGGCGATTCGACAGATCCGAGATCACTATACCACCGGAATTTCGGAGGATAAACTATTTTTCACGCGATTTTTCACGAGCTGGCGGGTCGGCGAGACGTGCCTACGCCCACACCTCGGCATACGAACCGGCGGCCAGTTCCTCGAGCACCGAGGGGCCCCTGGGAACCCACCCAAGCAGCCGCGCCGCCTTGGTGCTCGCCACGAGTTGGTCCAGCGTGAGAGCGTCTGAGAGCAGCCCAAGTTCCCGCCGGGCTTCCTCGATCGGCCAGGTCTCAACTTCGCCTCCCCTGCCGGCCGCTCGCGCAACCTCGCGGACCGGGACCGCCGGCCCGCTGGCTGCAAGATAGACCTCTCCGGCGGGTGATCGCTCGAGCGCGCGCACATACAGATCCGCGAGATCGTCCACGTGCACAAAGGTCCAACGGTTTTCCCCGTCTCCGACGATGCGCACTCGATCCCCCAAGCCCACGCGGAGAAATCTCGCCAATCATACTCTGGATACGATGGAAAGAACGCAGTCTTGTTCCAGTTGGAAGCGTCTGCACCCAATTGCTGGTACGGAACCGTCGCAACGGCATACCCACGGGAGAGCGCGGCAGAAGCGTCGGCAAGGCTGCTCTTCTCTGCGCCGTAAGTCAGAACGATCAGGATGGGGTACTTCGTTGCGGCATCGGTGGAGGAGATAGGAGCGAAGATTCCAAGATCGAATCCATGATCGGTGTCTTGAAACACGCGCATCATGACG
>JAEHDI010000721.1 GCA_016880505.1 Bryobacterales bacterium
GAGCACCGGGCCGCCGTTTCCGGTCATGCGAAGGGCCAGGGTACGCAAATCTGCGAGTCCTGGCCTTTGTATCCAACGCAAGGGCCCGCCTCCGGTGGAGCTGACAAACACCGCTACCGGCAGGGCCAGGAGAGCGATCCAGCCCCCACTTTTCTTGGCGGTAAGTGGAATCCGCTGGCGGTCAAGAAAGAGCAGCGAAAGCCAGTGCGCCAGCAGAAGTAATCCAGCAAAGAAATGAGCGTAAACCGCAAGAACGCTGGTCAGGATATAGGCGATCCGATTACGCCTCGACGGAACCTCCAGCATCTGCAGAAAGTAGTAGCTGGAAAACACGCACAATAACAGCATCAGGGTGTAGGAGCGTGCCTCCTGACAATAGCGGATGAAATAGGCGTTCACCGCCATAAGGCCACTCGCAAACAGAGCCACACGAGAGTCAAACAGACGGCGACCGAGGAAATACAGGCCAACGACACTCAAGAGGCCAAAGATAACCGAGAGAGAGCGGACCAGGCGTTCGGAATCTCCAAGGTGCAGCCAGGGACGGAGCAGCAAGTAGTAGAGCGACATGTTGGCTTCGCGCCGCCACAAAATACGGCCAAAGTTGTACCAATCCAGCCGTGCGACTGCGACGCTCACGCCTTCATCGAGCCAGAAACTTTTTGCCGCCAGAGAGTGCAACCCGAGGAATGCCGCAAGGACAGTGATCGCCCCCAGCAGACTCCCGTCGCGAATGGAGGAGGCGCACACATCTTTCCCGGGTCGTGGCGGGTCAGCCTGATTTGTGCTGGGATTGGACGTACCGGAAAATATGGGCGCGTTCATCTTTGTTGACGAGAGTTTACGGCATCCCGGGGCCGGCGCGACGACCAAAGCGAAACTCCAGTAAGATTGAAACCCTTGGCGAAGTCAGCCGGCTGAGCGCCCATGTTTAAGAAGATCCTGATTGCCAACCGGGGAGAGATCGCGGTGCGCGTGATTCGCGCCTGCCGGGAGATGGGAATTGCCTCGGTGGCGGTTTATTCGGATGTGGACCGCCGAGCCTTGCACGTCCTCAAGGCCGACGAAGCCTACCCCATTGGCCCAGCCGCTGCCGAAGAATCCTACTTGAACATCCAGAAAATTCTGGATGTAGCCAAACGCAGCGGAGCGGACGCGGTTCACCCGGGGTACGGTTTCCTGTCGGAGAATGCGAGGTTTGCTCGAGCTTGCGCGGATGCCGGCGTAAAGTTCATTGGGCCATCGGCGGCCTCCATGGAGATGATGGGCTCAAAAACCCGGGCCCGCCAGCAGATCGAAAAAGCCGGAGTTCCGTTCGTGCCCGGAACGTCCGCAGGCGTGGGGACCAGCGAACAAGCCCGGGAGGCTGCGGCCCGCATCGGATATCCCGTCATGCTCAAGGCGGCAGGCGGGGGCGGCGGCAAAGGCATGCGCCTGGTCAGCACGGCGCAAGAACTCAAAGCGGCGCTGGAAGCGGCGCGGAGCGAAGCTCAGCGGGCATTCGGAGACAGCGAAGTTTACCTTGAGAAGGCCATCCTCAGACCCCGGCACATCGAAATGCAGGTGCTGGCGGATGAGCACGGCAATACGGTGTATCTCGGGGAACGGGAGTGTTCAATTCAGCGCCGCCACCAGAAGGTGCTCGAGGAAGCCCCGTCGCCTATTGTCGATCCGGTGATGCGCCAACGTATGGGTGAAGTGGCGGTGCGCGTGGCCCAGGCCGCGAACTACAGCAATGCAGGAACGGTTGAGTTTCTGGTGGACGCGGACAAGAACTTCTATTTCCTCGAAATGAACACCCGGCTGCAGGTCGAGCATCCGGTGACCGA
>JAEHDI010000722.1 GCA_016880505.1 Bryobacterales bacterium
AAAAGGTCATTGCTTCCGGTGGGAAACCCGGGAATTCGTTACGCATGTTGCTTGCTCCTCAGTACGGTGGTCGGGAAACGGGGACAGACAGCCATTTCGCAACGGCGGCGAAATGGTAGTCAGTCCCAGTTTCCAGTCCTCGTATTCGCCAACCTTCTATAATTGGGTCGATGCCCAGCACGGAGACGCAGAAGCGTCTCGCCGCGATTCCCAATTTACAGGTTCTGCAAGGCGTTCCGCTCGCCCGCTACACGCGGTTCGGGATCGGCGGCCCGGCGGATCTGTTCGCTGAAACGGATAAAGCCGAGGCGTTCGTCGCCGCGATCCAGGCAGCACGAGAGAGTGCGATTCCCTTCCTGTTGCTCGGCGGGGGCACGAACCTGATCGTGTCCGATGACGGTTACCGCGGGCTCGTCCTACGGTTCAGCGCGAAGGAACTGTGGGCCGAGGGGAGCACCGTTTTCGCGGAGGCGGGCGCGGAACTTGAAGCGCTGGTGGACTTCACAATCGAGCGCGGCCTTAAAGGGATCGAAACGCTGAAGCGAATCCCGGGTTCTGTGGGAGCGGCTGTCTACGGCAACGCCGGAGCGTACGGGCATTCGATCTCGGAGCGGGTCCGGAGCGTCCGTTTCTTCGACGGGCACGGCGTGCGCATCTTCGGCAACGCCGGTTGCGAGTTCGCGTACCGGGAGAGCGTCTTCAAGCGCCGCAAGGACTGGGTGATTTTTTCGACTGAACTCTCGCTCGAGCCGGCTGACCCGGCGGAACTGAAGCGGACGGCGTCCGAGATCCAGGCGATTCGCGACGAGAAATTTCCGGTCATGATGAAATGCGCCGGCAGTATTTTCAAGAACCTCCTGCTGGCCGAACTCCCGTCCGCCGTCGCCGCACAGGTTGCCCCAAGGGTGGTCCGCGAAGGAAAGGTTGCGGCCGCCTATTTCCTCGAACAGGTTGGGGCGAAGGGAATGGCCCGGGGCGACATGCGGGTGGCGGACTATCACGCCAATTTGATCTATAACGCCGGGGGCGGCACGGCCCGCGAGCTGCGGGATCTGATCGCCGAACTCAAGTCCCGTGTACGGGCACGCTTCGGGCTGGAACTCGAAGAAGAAGTCCAGTACGCCGGCTTCGAGTAGAATTTCTACCTATGAAGCCCGCCGCATTCGTTTCCGTATTCGCCCTCGTCCTGACGAATCCCGCTCTTCCCCAACGCAAACCGGGTAGCCCGCTCGATCACCTGCCGGCGAACATTGAAATCCTCACCCATTTCGGCGAGCGCGCCGACATTTCTCCGGACAACCAGCGGGTGGCGTTCATGGCTAAGAGTTTCGGCGATGCATTCGTGATCGACTTGAAAACCCGCGCGATCCGCTGCCTGACATGCGGCATTCCGGGCGCCGCGTTCCTTCGCATTATGCACCTGGCGAACGGGGACTACATCCTGATCGGCCCCGAGCGTTTCAAGGACATCCGGACGAGCCGCGGGCCGGAGAACGAATTATGGTTCCTGAGCCGGCAACCCGGCTCGCAGCCCGTCCGGTTCGGGCAGCGGATGAGCGAGGGAGCAGCCGTCTCGAAAAAGCACATGAGGATCGCCTATGCGGAGACCAGTTCGCAGAACCCCGAGCTTCCGAAAGGCGCGTCGCGGCTGGTCACGGCCGAAGTGAAACTCGAAGGTGGGAGCCCGCGCCTGGCGGAGAAGAAGGTCGTGCACGAAAGCGCGAGTATAGGGTGCACGATCGAGGCCCAGGATTTCTACGACGACGACTCAAAGCTGACCTTCAGTTGTTATGAGCCCGGCGACACGGCGTCGGTGATGTCGGTTGACTTCAAGACGGGAAAGGTGACGCACATGTCCCAGGCGCCTGGAACTTACCACGAGCCCGAGGGCATCTTTCCGGACGGCCAGTACACGCTCGTGGAAGCCGACCGGCAGGTCCAGACGATTGGCGGCAAGGGCGGCTTCCGGCAGATCGACATCTGGAAGCTGCGGCTGGACGGAACAGGGAAGGATTTCACGCGGCTGACCCACTTCAACGACTACGAGGGTTGGAAGGCGTCCAACCCAGTCGTGTCTACGGACGGCCGGTTCATGGCGTTTCAAACCGCGAAAACGGCAGATGAAGCGGGCGTGGGGTACGGAATTCTGCTCTACCGGTTCGGGCGGTAGACACCCTTATGCGATCTTCTCGGCGATCGCTTTCGCCTGGAGGAACTGCATCAGGTAGTCGGGTCCTCCAGCCTTGGAATCGGTGCCCGACATGTTGAAACCGCCGAAGGGGTGGGCGCCGACCATCGCGCCGGTGCACGTCCGGTTGACGTACAGGTTCCCGACAAAGAAACGCTCCCGGGCTTTGCGGATCTTCTCCGGATTGCGCGTGTAGACGCCGCCGGTAAGCCCGTACTCGGTGTCGTTGGCGAGTTCGAGTGCGTGGTCGAAGTCCCGCGCGGGGGTCACCGCCAGAACCGGACCGAAAATCTCTTCCTGAAAGATCCTGGCCCTTGGCTCCACGTCCGCGATGACGGCGGGGCGGAGGAAGTAGCCGTCGCCGGAGACCGGCGGGCAGCCCGTGATCAGACGGCCTTCTTTGCGGCCGGTGTCGATGTAGGCGCGGATGGAGTGAAGCGCGCCTTCGTTGATGACCGGTCCCATATAGTTGTCGGGGTCGTCGGCGGGCCCGACTTTGATCGTTTCGACTTTCGTCTTGAGCCGATCGAGAAACTCGTCGTAGATCTTCTGGTGCACAATCGCACGGGAACAGGCCGAGCACTTCTGCCCCTGAAAGCCGAATGCGGAGACGAGAACGCCATCGACCGCGCTGTCGAGGTCCGCCTCGTCGTCGACGATGATGGCGTCCTTGCCGCCCATCTCGGCGATCACACGCTTGATCCAGACCTGCCCCGGCTGCGGCCGGGAAGCCAGCTCGTTGATGTGCAGGCCCACGTCCCGGGAGCCGGTGAAACAGACAAAACGGGTTCTCGAGTGCTGAACCAGGACGTCGCCGACGCTCGCGCCGCTGCCCGTCAGCAGGCAGAAGCACTTCTCCGGAAAGCCGGCTTCGAGCAGAACCTCGGCGAACTGTGCGGCGATGGTGGGCGTGTCACTGGAGGGCTTGATGACGACGGTGTTTCCGGTCACCAGCGCGGCGGTGGTCATGCCGGCGAGGATGGCGAGCGGAAAATTCCAGGGCGAGACGATCACGCCGACGCCGAGCGGAAGGTAGTGCAACTCGTCCCGCTCCCCGGGAAGGTGCCGCATCGGCTTCGGGGGTGCGAGTTGCAGCATCCCGCGTGCGTAGTACTCACAGAAGTCGATCGCCTCGGAGACATCCGCCTCGGCTTCGGGCCAGGTTTTGCCCGCCTCATAGACAAGCCAGGCATCGAACTCCATCTTGCGGCGGCGGATGATCGCGGCCGCGCGCAGCAGCATCGCCGCTCTGGATTCGGCCGGCGTGCGGCTCCACTCGGGGAAAAACGAAAACGCGGCCTCGACCGCCATTCCGGCCAGGGCCGGAGTCGCTTTCTGATGGATGCCAACAATCTCCGCCGGCCGGGAAGGATTTCGGGACTGAAACTTTTCTTCGGTCTTCAGGCGGGCGCCGGCGAGCAGCAGTTCATACTCCCGGCCGAAACGGCTGCGAACGTCGCGGAGCG
>JAEHDI010000085.1 GCA_016880505.1 Bryobacterales bacterium
ACCTTGCCGCCAGCCTGCTTCAACGCCCGAAGGAGGTTCTCGCGTTCCATGTCCCGCCACTGCGCTTCCGTGTAAAAGCGGGTTTCGTCGTGAGGCGCCGTGATCGGCGGGCGAGCGGAGCCGAGATCGAAGGTCAGATTTCCGCCGTGCGCGAGAATCACGGCGCGTTCGACGACGTTCTGCAACTCGCGCACGTTGCCCGGCCAAGGATAGGTGATAAGGCGGTCGAGTTCACGGCGAGGAAGCTTTGCTTCCGGCACGTGGAGCCGGGCGCAGGCCTGGCGGACGAAGTGCGCTGCGAGTACGGCGATGTCCTCGCGGCGGTCGCGGAGGGCCGGGACCTCCAGCGGAAACACACTGAGCCGATAGAAGAGGTCCGACCGGAAACGGCCGGCCTCTGACTCCCTCAGCAAGTCCCGATTCGTGGCTGCGATGACGCGCACGTTTACTTTGCGGGTGTGCTCGTCGCCAACTCGCTCGAACTCACCCTCCTGCAGCACGCGCAGCAGCTTCGATTGCAGATCGGCCGGGATCTCGCCGATCTCATCCAAAAACAACGTACCGCCGTCGGCGAGTTGAAAGCGCCCGATACGATCGCGGATCGCGCCGGTGA
Organism: Bryobacterales bacterium; assembly: GCA_016880505.1. Lineage (GTDB taxonomy): Bacteria > Acidobacteriota > Terriglobia > Bryobacterales > Bryobacteraceae > JAEHDI01. The sequence goes on from JAEHDI010000085.1 coordinate 614, forward strand.
ACGATCCCTTCACGTGTCCAAAGAACTCGCTCTCGAAGAGATCCTTTGGAATCGATCCGCAGTTCACCCGGATCAGCGGTTTCGTCGCTCGGCGGCTGCGTTGGTGAATTGCGCGCGCGACGAGCTCCTTGCCAGTGCCCGACTCGCCTTGAATCAAGACGCTCGAATCGGTCTGGGCCACGAGGTCGATCTGTTGGAGCACACGCATCAGCGCGGGACTGTGGCCGATAATGTCCCGGAACTCGCCGGTCTCGACCACCTCCTCGCGGAGGTAGTCGCGCTCCTGTTCGAGCTGGCGGCGCAGCCAGTCGATCTGCTGGAACGCGCGGCAGTTGCCGATCGCGACTGCGGCGTGGGCAGCAAAGGTGCTCAGCCATTCGAGCGTCGTTTGGTTCGGATGCACGCGCAGGAACACGGCAAGCACGCCGACAACGGTGCCGCGAAATAGCAGCGGATGGCCCACGAAGCCCTCGATGTGTTCGCGCTGTGCCCATTCGCGGTCTATCACCGCGTCGTGAATCCCTTTAATATCGCGGATCAGCACCGGCTCCGCCGTACGCGCTATCTGTGCGAGTCTTCGCTCCGAGTCGAGGGGCACGCGGTGGTGGGCGCCGTCGATGCGGCTCCAGTCGGCACCGGGCGCGAGCGGGCGGCCTCCGCTGGCGCGCATGTGGAGCGCGGTCTCCTCGCCCGATTCGCCGCACTCGGGGCACGCTCCGTCCTGGTCGAGAAACCAGATGCGCGCGAGCGCCACGTGTTCGTTGGCCATGATCGCCTTGATGACCTGGCCGAGCACGGAAGGCGGGCCTTCGGCCTGTGCAATGGAAAGGATGACGGAATGGAGATCCATCAAGCGTCCCTCTAGTGAGAAATCACGAATTCGTGGCGTCTTATTCCCTCCTCGTGATGGATCACGAGGACAGGCAGCACCGTTTTCGTGCAACTCATTGATTAGACGCAATCAGTACTGTGGTTTGGTCCGTGCTCTGTCCCTCCACGGGTATCAACCCACAACAGAAAGGAACTCAGCCATGCATTACAGATACGCGAACGTGGATGGCCTGCAAGTGTTCTATCGCGAAGCGGGCGATCCCAAGAACCCGGCAATGGTGCTGCTGCACGGATTCCCTTCCTCGTCCCACATGTATCGCGACATCATCCCGAAGCTGGCGGACAAGTTTTACTTGATCGCGCCGGACTATCCGGGTTTTGGCAACAGCAGTGCACCCTCTCCCGAAACGTTCCCCTACACGTTCGACAAGCTCTCGGAGGTGATGGAAAAACTACTCATCTCACTCGGCGTGAAGAAGTTCACGCTGTTCATTCAGGACTACGGCTCGCCCGTCGGCTTCCGCATCGCCCTGCGCCATCCCGAGTGGATCGAAGGCCTCGTTTGCCAGAACGGCAACGCCTACGAAGAGGGGTTCACGGGCGTGTGGGACGCGCTGCGCTCCGCGCTGTGGAAGAATCGCACGCCGGCGACCGAGGCTCCACTGGCGGCGTTCTTCACGCCGGACGGGGTGAAGTGGATCTATAGTGAAGGTACGAAGGACCCCGCGAAGATCAGCCCGGACAACTGGAACACGGATCTTTTCTTCCTGGGCCGGCCGGAGAACCATCGTATCCAGCTTGACCTCTTCTACGACTATCGCACCAACGTGGATCAGTATCCGCGCTGGCACGAGTATCTGCGCAAGCATCAGCCGCCGACATTGCTGGTGTGGGGAGCGAACGACCCTATTTTCACGCAGGAAGGCGGCCGGGCGTTTTCGCGCGATCTGAAGACGGCGGAGCTGCACATGCTCGACACGGGGCACTTTGCGCTCGAAGACCATTGCGACGAGATCGTGGGACTGGTGCGTTCGTTCTACGACCGGCGCATCGCGATGAGGAAGGCCGCTTGAAGGGTTGGCGCGGCTGCCGGGAACGATCGAGCCGGTGGCCCGTGGCGCGCGTGTCCGGGTACGCGGCGCACGAAGAAGACTTTGTGCTGACCGCACGGAGCTTCTGACGTGTGGATCAAAGAAATCTGGCGATACCCTGTGAAATCGATGGCGGGCGAGTCGATGGAGTCTGCGGAGATCACCTCGGCTGGCGTCACCGGAGACCGGATCGTGCAGGTACGCAATGCGGCAGGGCGCATCATGACCGCGCGGACGCGACCGCTACTGCTACGTCATCGGGCGGAACTGCGCCCCGGCGATCAGATACTGATCGACGGTCAGCCGTGGAGATCGCCCGAGATCGCGCGCCGGGTGGCTGCGGCGGCGGGTCCGGGAACGCGCCTGGTGATGAGCGGCGTGCAAGACCGCTTCGACGTGTTGCCGCTGTTGGTCGTGACAGACGGGATGCTGGAGGCCGTGGGCTACGACCGGCGGCGGTTCCGGCCGAATCTCGTGATCGGTGGCGTTCCGGGTCTTTCGGAACGGCAATGGGAAGGTACGCAACTGCATATTGGCGAAGTGGTGATCGGGCTGGAGGACCTTCGCGGTCGGTGCATCATGACAACCTTTGACCCGGACTCGGGCGAGCAGGATCTGAACGTGCTGCGGAAGGTACAGAAACAATTTGATGGGCGCTTGGGACTGAACAGCTACGTCGTGACGCCGGGCCGGATCGCGGTGGGTGATCCGGTAGAGTGGATCAAATCTCGATGAATCGCTTCGTGGGTGTGGATCTCGGCTGGTACGGGAAGCCCAGCGGTCTCGCGTCGCTCGAGTGGAGCGGCGGCGAGTTGATCCAACGGAAGCCCGGTTGGAGCGGCCGGACGAGATTCTCGGCTGGATTGATTCGGAAACCGGAAAAGGGAACGCCGTCGTTGGGGTGGACGCGCCCTTGGTGATCGCAAACGAAACCGGTATCCGGCCCGCGGAGCGAGATCTCAATCGCGACTTCCGGCGTTTTCACGCTGGATGCCATCCAGCGAATCTGAGCCGACCCTTCGCCCCTCACGTCATCGAGTTCAGCCATCGGTTGGAGTCCCTCGGCTTCGCACACGGCACGTCAATCCAGCCGCGGCAGGACGGGCGTTTTCAAGTCGAAGTCCACCCGCACGCCGCTACGATCACCCTGTTCGGTCTCGACCGGATCGTCAAGTACAAGCGTGGCCCGCGCCAACAAAGAGCACGGGAACTGCGTCGGCTGCGCGCTCTGATTCTCAAGCGCCTTTCTGCTGCCGACCCGACGCTCCGCGCACGGTTGCCGGGCGTTCCACGTGCTGGAAGCACCAAGCCCGCTGAGGACAAAATCGACGCTGTTTTCACCGCCTACATTGCAGCCTACTGGTGGTTCTGGGGGACGCAACGAAACAGAACGTACGGCTCCGCGCAGAGCGGGTACATTGTGGTGCCCAACCCTCATCTGGGCGGTGGGTTTCCATCGAACTCCAGCGCAAGGCGATGCAGTTTCCAGACCATACGGTAGCG
>JAEHDI010000086.1 GCA_016880505.1 Bryobacterales bacterium
CCAGAGCCTGGCCCGATCGGACCATGCCCACCACCACGATTCTCGCGCCCGAAAAATCCGTCGCCTTCATCTCAGTTTCAGCGTGGTGAGCGCGAACAGCGCCGTCACCAGCCCCGCGATCCAGAAGCGCACGATGATCTTCGACTCCTGCCATCCGAGCGCCTCGAAATGATGGTGCAGCGGCGCCATCTTGAAGATCCGCTTGCGGCGCAGCTTATAGCTGCCCACCTGAAGGATCACGGAAAGCGCCTCCAGGACGAACACGCCGCCGATGAACAGCAGCAGGATCTCCTGCTTCACCAGCACCGCGACCGTCGCCATCCCGCTGCCGAGCGAGAGCGACCCCACGTCGCCCATGAAAACCTCGGCCGGATGCGCGTTGTACCAGAGAAAACCGATCGAGGCGCCGGTCATGGCGCCGCAAAAGATCGTGAGTTCCGATGCGCCCGGCAGCCGCACCAGGTCGAGATAGCTTGCGAACTGCGCGTGGCCGCTGGCGTACGTGAGCACCGTCATCGCCCCGGACGCGATGATCATCAGCCCGATGGCGAGCCCGTCAAGCCCGTCCGTCAGGTTGACGGCGTTGGAAGAGCCGACGATCACGAAGACCAGGAATGCGAAGAAAAAGACGAATGCAAGCGGATACGTCAGCGGGTTCCCAAGCAGCGAGTCGATCAACATGTCCGGCTTGAACCCCTTGAAGAACGGCATGTTCATCGTCGTCGAATACAGCCCCATGGCGTGCAGCGACAGCAGGAACACGCCCACCGCCAGCCCTGCCAGCACCTGGAGCAGAAACTTTCGCCGCGCCGTCAAACCCTCATTCTGTTTCCGGCGCACCTTCGAATAGTCGTCCCAGAATCCGATCGCGCCGAAGCTCAGCAGTCCGAATAGCGCGATCCAGACGTACGGGTTGCGCAGATTCGTCCACAGGAGCGTCGGCACGACGATCGAAACCAGGATCAGCAGCCCGCCCATCGTTGGCGTGCCGGCTTTCTTCTGATGGGACCTCGGCCCCTCCTCCCGGATATGCTGGCCGATCTGGAGCCGCCGCAACATGTTGATCATCCAGGGCCCGAGCACGATACAGAGAAACAGCGCCGTCAGGCTCGAGAAGGCGGTGCGGAATGTCACGTAGCGGAACAGGGGAAACGGGATGATCGAGGGATAAAGCTGTTCGTAAAGAATCCAGTAAAGCATCGGTGTTCTACTTCAGAAATATCTCCATCGCCTGCTCGACCCGAGTGCCCCGTGAGCCTTTGAAGAGAACTGCGTCTCCCTCCCGCACCAGCCGTTGCAAGACTTCGCCGGCCTCGGCAGGCTCTGCAAAAAAGAACGCGGCGCTGTCCGACATACCTGTCTTGAGCGCTTCGTCCACCATGTGGCGGGCCGCGCCGCGTATCCCAACGAGCACATTAATCCCCGACCCGGCGGCGTAGCGGCCTACGTCTCGGTGCAGGGCCTCGGACCAGCGTCCGAGCTCGAGCATCTCCCCCAGCACGGCGAATCGCCGCCGAGCCGGCGTGACCCGGAGCACATCCAGCATCGCGCGGACCGCCTCCGGGTTGGAGTTGTAGCAATCGTCCAATACCGTAATCCCGTCGTGTACGAACCGTTCTCCCCGCATCCGCCCGGCCTCGAGCGATCGGGCCGCCTCGCGCTGAACTTCCGCCGGTACGCCGTAGTGCCTGGCGACGGCGATCCCCGCCAGCAGGTTCAACACGCCGTGGCGCCCCATCAGGGGGCTTTCGTAGAGATCGTTGCCGGCGCGGAACCTCACGCCCTCTGGCCCCTCTTCAACGTCCTCGCCGCAGACGTCCGCTTCCGCCGACAGGCCGAAGGTCACGGTTCGTCCCGGATGCGCCTCTCGAAAACGCAGAACCCTTGGATCGTCGGCGTTCAGAACGGCCACTCCGTCCGCGCCGAGCTCCTCGATCAGCTCCCGCTTGGCGCGCGCCACGTCCTCGATCGAATCGAAAAACTCCGCGTGTGCGTGGCCTACGTTCGTCACCACACCCACGTCCGGCCGGGCGATGCGCGCCAGCTCGCGGAGCTCGCCGGTGTGATTCATCGCCATTTCGAGCACGGCCACGCGGGCCTCTTCCGGCAGTCGCAGGATGGACAGGGGCACGCCGACATGGTTGTTCAGGTTGCCTTCGGTCTTGCCGGCCGCCACGGCTCCGCCGAGCATTCGGGCGATGATTTCCTTGGTGGTAGTCTTACCCGCGCTGCCGGTGACCCCGACGACCCGTCCCCCCCATTTCCGCCGGGCCCAGCACGCCACCTGCTGGAGCGACTTCAGCGCGTCGCGGACGATTACCACCGGCGCCGGAACGTCCACTGCCCGCTCCGCCACCACCGCCGAGGCGCCTCTTCGCACCGCGTCGGCGATGTAGTCATGGCCATCGTGATTCGGACCGTGAAGCGCGAAGAAGAGGTCGCCGGGTTTCAGCGTGCGGGTGTCAACGCTCCAGCCCGTAACCTCGACTTGCATTTCGGGGCGGCCGGCGCCGGCGGCTTCGGCGATCTCGGTGAGGGGGAACCTCATGCCCCCTCCCTCCGGTAGCCGAATCCACGCAGGATGCGGCGGACCACCTCGCGATCGTCGAACGGAATCGTCCGGTCCCGAAGCACCTGGTAGGTTTCGTGTCCCTTGCCGGCGATCAGCACCAGGTCGCCGGCCACAGCCTCTTCGATAGCCCGGCGGATCGCCCTCTCCCGGTCCGGCTCGGCGACGTGCGGCGTGTCGTAGCGCCGCAATCCGACCATGGCGTCGTTCATGATCGCCAGCGGGTCCTCCGACCGCGGATTGTCCGAGGTGAGCACGACAAAATCGCTCAATTCCGCTGCGGCGGCCCCCATGAGCGGGCGCTTGGCGCGGTCGCGGTCGCCCCCGCAGCCGAACAGCGTGATCACGCGGCGGGGTGAAAGCTCCCGCCCGGCCCGGATCACGTTGCGGAGCGCGTCGTCTGTGTGGGCGTAGTCCACTGCCACGAGAAACGGCTGTCCTTCGTCGACGCGCTCGAATCGGCCGGGTACGGCGCGGCATTGTTCGATGCCCGCCGCGATTGCCTCGGCGTCGAGCCCGTGTGCCAGCCCCGCTCCGAACGCCGCCAGAATGTTGTAGACGTTAATCCGCCCGACCAGCGGCGAGCGCACCGTCACGCGGCGGTTCCCGGTCTCCACGGCGAACGTCAGGCCGCCTAGCCCAGCCTCGATCTTGCGCCCGCGTACCATGGCGTCGCGATCGATGGCGTACGTGATTCGTTCGGTGCCTGGCGCGGCCGCGATGGATCGGCCGTACTCGTCGTCCTCGTTAAGCACGGCCCAGCGGGGCGGGGGAGCGCCGCATCCTTCGAAGAGGGTGAGCTTGGCGCCGAAATAAGCCTCCATGGTGCGGTGAAAATCCAGGTGATCCCTCGTCAGATTTGTGAATACCGCGGTGTGGAATCGAA
>JAEHDI010000723.1 GCA_016880505.1 Bryobacterales bacterium
CCGCTATGGGGCTGCTGCTGGCGGCGGTGGGCCTTTACGGCGTGGTCTCGTTTCTTGTGGCGCAGCGAACCCGGGAGATTGGGGTCCGCATGGCGCTCGGCGCCGCACCCGCGGCGATCGCGCGGGATGTCCTGAAGCACACCGTACGCTGGGCGGCGGCCGGCGCCGTGGCGGGCGTGATCGGATCGATCTTCGCCACCCGTCTGCTTCAGGGCATGCTCTACCGCGTGTCCGCGGCCGACCCCTGGACGTTCACCGGCGCGCTGGCCGTCTTGATGGGGGTCACTCTGCTAGCTGCCTGGATCCCCTCCCGCCGCGCCGCGCGCGTCGATCCCATGGAGGCCCTGCGCCAGGAATAGCTCCCGCCCGGGCTGGGACTCTATACTTTCTCCGGCACCACGAACGGGGCGCGGTAGTTGCGCGTCAGCATCGCGTTGGCCTGCTGGTCGCCCACGAATCTCTCCGCCGCTGGGTCGAACGTCAACTGCCGGCCCAGCCGGTACGAGATGTTGCCAAGGTGCGCCAGCGCCGAAGCCAGGTGCACCGTTTCCACCGGCCCGTTCTGGTCCAAGGTCTTCCGGCTCCGCACCGCCTTCAGGAAGTTCGCGTAGTGATCGCCGCCCGCCTTCCGCGCCGGCCCGCGCTCCCGCTTCTCGCCGAGGTAGATCGCGTATTCGTTGTAGCCCTTCACCACCATGTAACCCTCGGAGCCGTAGAAAAGGTTGCCCACACCCGCGCCGTCCTCGAGGTTTGTACACCACGGGCGCACTTCGAACTCAATCATCTTCTTCTCGTCGCCGAATAGGTACGTCGAGCTGAGCGTCTCCGGCGTTTCCTTGTCGTCGTCGAAGAGGAACTTGCCGCCCATCGCCGTGATTTTGTTCGGCAGCTTTTCTACGCCCAGGCCCCACATGCACATATCGGTCTCGTGGATGCCCTGGTTGCCGACGTCGCCGTTGCCGAAATCCCAGTGCCAGTGCCAGTTGTAATGCACCAGCCGCCGCGAGAACGGCCGCTCCTCGGCCGGCCCCAGCCACAGGTTGTAGTCCAGGTACTCCGGAGGCTGCTCGTTTGGTTTCTTCCCGATCGAGGGCCTCCACCGGAACACCAGCCCCCGCGCCATGTAGACGTTTCCGATCGTGCCCTTCCGCAGATGCCCGACGGCCTCCTGCAACGCCTCCGAGCTGCGCAACTGCACTCCGTGCTGTACGATCCGGTTGTACTTGTGCGCCGCCTCGATCAGCTTGCGTCCTTCCCGAACGTTGTGCGTGCCGGGCTTTTCGACGTAGACGTCCTTGCCCGCCTGGCACGCCCAAATCGCCGCCAGGGCGTGCCAGTGGTTCGGCGTGGCGATGCTGACCGCATCGATCTCCTTGTTTTCGTAAACCCGCCGCAAGTCTGTCTCGGTCGCAACCTTGCGGCCGTATTTCTTTTCGAATTGCTCAGCGCGCTCGGCCAGCAGCTTGCGGTCCGGGTCGCAGAGCATCGCCACCTCGGCGTCCGGCAACGGCTCGAACCCTTCGATGTGATCGCGGCCGCGACCGTTGACGCCGATCACGGCGATGCGGATCCGGTCGTTCGCCTGCGCTTTGCCCGCCGCCATGCGGGCCACCGCCCCACCGGCGCTCAATACAAAAGTTCTGCGGCTGTTCATGGGAATGAGTCCTCGCGGGCGATTCTATCATGGGCTACCCCGGCTGACGCGCGGCGTCAATCGACCGGCAGGCCGCGATAGAAGCGCGCGAGGGCCGCGATGTTGCGGTCGTTTGCGGCTTTCGGGTCCGTGCCGGTGAAGGCCGAGACAGGCTTCGACAAGTACTCGAAGACAGGACGCGGGAGCGAATTATCGCCGGGTTCCGCGAAGCCGTAAAGGTCGTTGTCCCCGCGCGACCGGTCGAACAGATAGGCGCGGGCGTCGTGGCCCGGCCAACCGACCAAGCACTGGATCAGGCGCGCTTGCGGGCCGACCATTTTTCGTGCGCGGGCATAGTACTCTGGGTTCGGCGCTTCGTTCAGGACCCAATCCGCCTCGTGCAGCATCCGGGTGTCGATCACACGGGAGTCGGTCAGATTGTTGCACGTCAGCCAGATGATGCAGTCCGGGCTCGCTTTCTTCGTGGCTTCGCGCACGCGCGCCCAGCAGCGTTCGATGGCCGCGCGCTCATACACGAGCTTTTCGGCGGCGCCGGGACGGCCGCCCGCGGGAAACCGTTTTCCGGTCAGTTTCCCGTACAGCTTCCGCTCGCAGTCCGACCAGCCTGTTTCTCGGAGCTTATCGTCGGGCGTCCAGACCCAGTCCAGCATGTAGCCGTCGATTTTGGTGCGCCGAACGGCGTCGGTGATCGAGCGGCACAGGTAGTCGAGGTATTCGTCGGTGAACGGAATGTGAAGCGTGGAGGGCGAGCCGTAGCTTAGCTCCGGATGATCCTGCCCCCACTTCGTGTTTGCCCCGGCACAGAAGTAACCGAGGACCAACATGCCTTTTCGGTGGCCCAGTTCGACCATCTCCGGCAGGAAGTCGTGCTTCAGACCGGGCTGCTGCGGAACGAAGCCATTCTTGTACCAAGCGTAGCCATTGCAGGACACGCAGAAGGTCTGGATGACGTTTGCGCCAAGGGCCTCGTACCAGGCGACGTGCTCGGCCGGGGAAGCGTCCGCCCAATGGCCGGGCCTGGCGAAGTCGTTGTGCCAGCCCGAGTGTCGTGGCCGGCGCCAGTTGAAGTCCACGCAGAAGGCTTTGATGCGCGTTGGCGCAGCGGCGCCAGCGAAAGGAAGCAGCGCGCAAAAGTCACGCCGGGTCATGAGCTTGCTCCGAGGCGGCCGTATTTGTGGACGGCCCGGGTCATGGCGACGAAGTTCTCGGGCGGGATGCCGTCCATGATGCTGGTGGAGGAGCCGAGCACCCAACCACCGCCCGGACCGAGGCGGCGGCAATACTCCCGCACGGTCTCCTCGATCCGCTCCTTTGTCCCATAGGCCAACAGAGGCGTCGGGATGTTGCCGACGAAAGCAAGTCTTCCGGCCCACTGCTGTTTGAGCTCGAAGATGTCATTCACTTCCGGTTCGATCGGGTGGACAATGTCGAATCC
>JAEHDI010000724.1 GCA_016880505.1 Bryobacterales bacterium
ATGTAGCTGGCGATCGACGAGATCTCGAGACCGACGAACATGATGATCAGCTCGTTCGAAGCCGCCATCACGCACTGCCCGACCACCGAGAACAGAAGCAGTGCGTAGTACTCGCCCGGCTCAACGCCTTCGCGGCGGAGGTAGTGGCTGGAGGAAAGCAACGTAAGAACGCCGACGGCAATGACAAGCACTCGAAAAAACGTCGCGAAGCCGTCGACCATCAACATTCCCTGAAATGCCGGGCCCGGGTTCGACTGTGCCGTAATGGCCGCAACAGCCGCCGCCAGCAGGCCGGCGAGCGCGAGGGAACCGAGCCGCGAAGCGCCTCTGTTCCGGAAGAACGGCGTCAGAACCATGATCGCCGTTCCGGCGAGGGTGAGAATGATCTCGGGCAGGAACCGGCAAAGTTCGGCGGCCGATGGGACAAAATCAGCGGGCATGGCCGGCCTCCCTGCGAGTCTCAGTTCCAAGCAGGGCTGAAACCGACACCTCCGTCGAAGGAGCCGATCGGACGTGAAACTCTACGTTATGCTGCGTCTGCTCGAGGATTTGCGCATTCGCGGAGCTGATTGCGGGCAGAAAGGTGCGGGTAGCCGTTCCCATCCAGACCATCAAAATCAGCAGCGGCGCTATGGCCACCCATTCGCGCGGGGTCAGGTCCCGGAGATGGGACCGAACAGTTTCGCTGGCCTCGCCGAAGAAGGCGCGCTGGTAAAGCCAGAGCATGTAACAGGCCGAAAGGATGACCCCGATCGCGGCGTAGACAGCCCACTTGAAGTTCGCCTGCGCGGCGCCCTGAAGGACGAGGAATTCACCGACGAAATTGTTGAGCATCGGCAATCCGATGCTTGCCAGAGTGGTGATCATGAAAACGGCGGCCAGTCCGGGAGCGGGAGTCGCGACCCCGCCGTAGTCGGCGATCTCGAGCGAATGCCGGCGTTCGTACATGTACCCGACCAGCATGAAGAGCGCTCCGGTCGACACGCCGTGGTTCAGCATCTGGTAGACGGCGCCATCAAGACCGAGTTGGGTGAACGAGAAAATGCCGAGTACGACGAAGCCCAGATGGCTCACGGACGAATAGGCTACGAGCTTCTTCATGTTCGGCTGGACCATCGCCACAAGTGCCCCGTAGATGATGCCGACGATCGCCAGCGTGACTACCCAGGGCGCGCTCTCCCTCGATGCCGAGGGAAACAGCGGCAGGCAGAATCGCAGCAGTCCGTAGGTCCCCATCTTCAGCATCACCGAGGCGAGGATGACGGAACCGGCGGTCGGCGCCTCCACGTGCGCGTCCGGCAGCCAGGTGTGGAGCGGAAACAACGGAACCTTGACCGCGAAGGCGAGGAAAAACGCGAGGAACAGGAGCAACTCCTCGGCTGGGCGCAGGGAGATCCGGCCCGCCGCCATCAACGCCGAGAGCCTGGTGAAGTCGAAGGTGTCCGAGAGTGTGTAGAGATAGATCATGGCCGCCAGCATCAACACCGAGCCGGCCATGGTGTAAAGGAAGAACTTGACGGCAGCGTAGATCCGCCGTTCGTGGCCCCAGACGCCGATGAGGAAGTACATCGGCACCAGCGAGACCTCCCAGAAAACATAGAACAGGATCAGATCCAGGGAGACGAAAACGCCGATCAGTCCGAACTCCATGAGCAGCAGGAAGGCATAGAACTCCTTCACGCGCTTTTCGATGTAGCGCCAGGAAATCAGCACGGCGATCGGAGTCAGCAGCGTGGCCAATAGGACCAGCCAGAGGCTGAGGCCATCAATGCCGACGTGATAGCGGATGGGCGGCGATGAAATCCACGGCGAGTCCGTTACAAACTGAAAACCGGACTTCGCGGCGTCGAAGCCCACCGCCAAGCCTAGCGACAGCACGAATGCGATAAGGGAGGTCGCAAGACAGGCGATCCGAATGGCATTCTCGCGAGCCCGGGGAATGACGAGCAGCAGGAAGAACCCGGCGAGGGGAAGGAGGAGGCAGAGGTTCAAGAAGGTCATCGGACACTCCCCCCGAATACGAACGCGATGAGAGCAAGGACCGATCCGGCCAACACCCAGGCGGCGTAGCTTCGAATGTTCCCGGACTGGAAGAGCCTCAGGACACCGCCGATTCCGCGCGCCCGTGCGCCGATACCGTTTACCGCACCGTCAATCACCCCAACGTCAACTCCGCGCCAGAGCATCCGTGTCGAGCCTCCCACAACCGGACGGACGATCGTCGCGTTGTACACCTCGTCGACGTAGTACTTGTCATAGACCCACTGATACAGGCGGCCGAGGCTCGCGGCGAACGCGTCAGCGAGGCCGGGCCGCGCTACATAGAACAGCCAGGCGAGCCCAATACCCGCCAGTCCCGCGGCGACGGATATGGCCACCAGAGTGAAATTGTGTTCCTCCGCTGCGTGGGGGAATAGAGGTTCGAGGAACCTCGGCACGTCGAAGTATCCTCCGGCGAGCGACAGAAGCGCGAGCGCCACGAGAGGCAAAGTGATCACCGCGGGCGACTCATGCGGATGGTGATGGCCTCGATAGCTGCCGAAGAAGGCAAGGAACACGGCTCGGAAGACGTAAAACGCGGTCATGCCGGCCGTGATCACCCCCACCCAGTACATCCACGGGGCGTGGTGATGCGCCGCCAGGAGGATGGCGTCTTTACTGTGGAACCCCGAGAACGGCGGCACCCCGGCGATAGCGACCGCGGCGCAGAGGATTGTGAGAAACGTGACCGGTGTGTATTTGCGAAGACCGCCCATGTTCCGTAAGTCCTGCTCCCCGCTGAGTGCGTGAATCACGCTCCCCGCGCCCAGAAAGAGCAGGGCCTTGAAGAACGCGTGTGTCACCAGGTGGAAGATGCCGGCCGAGAAGGCGCCCGCGCCCAGTCCGAGGAACATATAACCGAGCTGCGAGATAGTCGAGTAGGCGAAGACCTTCTTGATGTCGGTTTGCGCGAGACCGATCGTCGCCGAGAAGAACGCTGTTGCGAGACCCACGATTGCGACAACGTCCAGCGCGAGCGGAGCGTGCATGTAGATTGCAGCGCTGCGGGCGACCATGTAGACGCCCGCCGTGACCATTGTGGCCGCGTGAATCAGCGCGGAGACCGGCGTGGGGCCCTCCATCGCATCGGGAAGCCAGACGTAGAGGGGAATCTGGGCGGACTTGCCGGCGGCGCCGACCATCAGGAGCAGGCCGATCGCCGTCAGGACACCCAAGCCGGATTCAACCGGCATTTTCGATGCGGCCGCGAAGACCGTGCCAAAATCCAGCGAACCGAAGGTTATGAAAACCAGAAAGACTGCCAGCGAGAAGCCGAAATCACCGATGCGGTTCACGATGAACGCCTTCTTGCCGGCGTCGGAGGCGCTCTTGCGGAGGAAGTAAAAGCCGATCAGTAGGTAACTGCACAGTCCGACCCCCTCCCAGCCGACAAACATCAGCAGGAAGTTGGCCGCCATCACGAGAACCAGCATGAAGAACATGAACAGGTTCAGGTAAGCGAAAAAGCGGTAGTAGCCGCCCTCGTGGGCCATGTAGCCGGCCGAATAAATGTGGATGAGCAGGCCGACGCCGGTGACGACAAGCAGCATGACGGCGGTGAGGCGGTCAACCGCGAAGGCGAAGCCGACGTTCAGAGCGCCGCTGCGGATCCAGTCAAAGTAGCGTTCGACATACGCGCTTTCCATGGTCCCCAGGGTGGAGAGTGTCCGGAGCACCCAGAGAAATGAAAGCAGCACGGAGCCGATCGCGACGGCATCAATCAGCGCCTTCGGCATGCGGCGTCCGAACAGGCCGTTCACGAGGAAGCCGGCGAGCGGCAGAGCGGGGATGAGCCAGAGGTGCAGCATCGCGTTAGTACTTCATCGAGCTGACTTCGTCAATCTGCAACGTGCCGCGATTCTTAAACACCGTGAGGATGATCGCGAGACCGACAGCCGCCTCGGCGGCGGCCACCACCATGACGAAGAACGTGAAGATATGTCCGTCCACCTGCTTGAGCTGGTACGAAAAGGCGACGAAACTGAGGTTCACCGCGTTCAGCATCAACTCGATGGACATGAAAACGGTAATGATGTTGCGGCGGATCAGGAAGCCGGCCACGCCGAGTGCGAACAGGATGGCGCTCAGCGTCAGGTACCACGACAGCGGTACGGCGGTGGTCATATTCAATCCAGCTCCTTCCGTGCAAGCACAATCGCGCCGAGGATAGCGACTAGGATCAGAACCGACGTCACTTCGAACGGCAGAAGATAACGCGTAAACAGCACTCGTCCAACTGCTTCTGGCGAGCCTCCCGTGAACCCGCCGAACCTGACCCCTTCCGACGGCGGCAACATGATGCGAATCAGGAAACTCAGCAACCCGAGCAGCACGATCAGGAGCGGGATGCCGAGATAACGCGCCGGCAGCGACCGTCCGGATTTCTGCTCGGCGCCGGCGTTCAGCAGCATGATGACGAAGACGAACAACACCATGATGGCGCCGGCGTAGACGATCACCTGAACGGCGGCAATGAATTCGCCTCCGAGCAGAAGGTATAACACCGCCAGCGAGCCCATGACGCCGACAAGGGAGATTGCACTGGCGATCGGGTGGGTCTGTACCACCAGATTGACCGCGCAGACGACGGCGATCCCGGCGAAGATCAAAAAGAGAATGACGTCCATTGTTACTTCGAGACCACCGCCACCAGTAAGCCCGTAACCAGCAGATTCAACACGGCGACGGGGAACAGAAACTTCCACGCGAAGCGCATCAACTGGTCATACCGAAAACGTGGCAACGTGCCGCGGACCCAGATGAACGCGAAGAGCAGAACACCGACTTTGGCTCCGAACCAGAAGACCGGAGCCAGAATTCCCTGCACCACTGGAATCAGCAGCACGGCCGCAACCAGAAAAAAGACCAGAGCCACAACCGGAAGGCTGTAGCGGTCGCGGCTGCGGGCCGGGTGCAAGCCGTGGTAGAGGGCCACGGCGCCGCCCGCGGCAAAGACCAAAGACGGGAAGTAATTGGCGCCCAACCCGACCGGTACCGGCGGATTCCAGCCCCCCAGGAAGAGGAGCGTCGCCATACAGGTTCCCGTGATCATGTTGGAATATTCCGCCATGAAGAATGCGGCAAATTTCAGACTGCTGTACTCGGTGTGGAAACCGGCCACCAGTTCGTTTTCGGCCTCCGGCATGTCGAACGGGATGCGGTTCGTCTCGGCGAAGGCGGCGACCAGGAAGATCAGGAACGCGAACACTTGCGGGAAGGGCAACTGGAAAACGTTCCAGCGGGGAATGAACCCGATATAGAAGCCACTTTGGGCCTCGACCAGCCCACGGAGACTCAGCGTATTGGCGAGCAGCAGGACGGATACAACCGCCACCGCCAGCGGCAGTTCGTAACTGATCATCTGAGCCGCGCTGCGCAGACCTCCGAGAAGCGCGTATTTGTTGTTCGACGCCCAGCCGGCGAGAGCGACGCTGTATACGCTCATCGAAGAAACCGCGAGCAGGAAGAGGACGCCGATGTTCAGATCGGTGAGCTGCATCTCGGTCCGGATACCGAAAATCTCGACCTCGGGACCGAATGGAATCACAGAGATGGAGAGTAGCGCCAGTGTCACCGCCAGGAACGGTGCGAACAGGTAGAGGAACTTGTTGGCGTGGGGCGGGATGAAACCTTCCTTGGTGGCGAGTTTGATTACGTCGGCCACCGGCTGGAGAAGGCCGTGGGGCCCGACCCTGGAAGGGCCGAGGCGCAATTGGATGTGGGCGATCACCTTGCGCTCCACCCACTGCAAGTAGGCAAGCGTGGTCAGCAACACTGCTGCCACTACCGCGGCCTTCAGCAGGCTCAGGCTGAGAAAACTCATTCGCGTGAAACTTTCGTGGTGCAGTCTTCGGCGCCGGCTCTCAACCGCGGTACAGCGCCCCAGGCCGCTCCGTAACGGAATTCAGCGTCTTCGAAAACCGACTCAGCGACCCGGAAGTGAAAAGCGTATCCCGCGCCGACTGAATCAGATCCGGCCGCGATGTGGCTCCAGCCGGGCCGCCCTCCGGAGCTGTCTGCAATGCCCCGCCCGTGACGACCACGGGCAAAGGGACATTATACCCGCGGACCGCGTCTCGAATCTCTTTGAAAACCGCGTTGGGAGTCCAGATTCCGAGGTCGAGCTTCATTTCCTTTGCCAGCAGGCCGAAAATCTCAAGGTCAGGTTTCGCGCCCGTGACCGAGACGGCTCTCTTTAGCCGCTGGACTTCGCCGCACACGTTTGTCACGGTGCCGGACTTCTCGTAGGCGGACGCCGCCGGAAACACGACATTGGCCCGTTTTGCGGTTTCGGTGAGGAACAGGTCCTGAACGACCACAAAGGCTGCCTCCGAAACCAACTGCTTGTTCTTCAACGGATTAGCGCCAACCACCCAGAGCCCCGCCAGGTCGGAAGCCGCGAGCATCTCGGGCAATGTCATACCGGGCTCGAGTCCCGCCTCGGTCACGGGACGGTAGCCTGGCAACAGGTCCGGCAGCAAACCCATGTCCACAGCGCCGCGCGAATTCGAGTAATCGACGAGGCAGATGTACTTGACCGGGATTCCGAGCGAATCGCCGAACGCGACCAGCCTCCGCACTGCGTCGCACTTGATCGCGTCGCCGAAGAGCACGACCAGTTCCGGTTCGGCCGCGAGGCTGTCGCGCAGCTCTTCCACGGCGTCGAGTTCTTCCCCCTCAGGGGCGCGGAGGCTGCGTACGGCGAATGAGTCCTCCCGGACCGGCCCCGGCGTGACCGTGTAAGTCCGGCAGTTGTGATGACGCCAGTTGGCACGGATCTGGAAGGCGAGGAACGGGTGCTGCTGCGCGAGGTCGGCGGCGATGATCAGGAATGCCTTCCGCCGGTATAGGTCGTCGGTGGTCGCCAGGGCGCCGGATCGGCCGTCGAGAGCAGTGAGCAGAGTGGCGAAATCTCCGGACCGGTGGTGGTCGATGTGATTTGTGCTGAGCCCGGAGCGGGCGAACTTCTGAAGATAGTAGTTCTCCTCGTTTGTCGTGCGGGTCGAGCCGATCACACCAATTTTGCCGCCACGGGCCTTGATCTCCGAGAA
>JAEHDI010000725.1 GCA_016880505.1 Bryobacterales bacterium
CGGCAGAGAGGCCTGAAACGGCTCCTGATCCCGGTTCCCGTGCTGACGCCGCGTCTGTCGAGCCTCTGGCTCGCACTAGTCACGCCGGTGCACGCCCGTGCCGGGCGCCCGCTGATCAACGGGCTCCGCAACGCGTCGGTGGTGACGGACGAGTCGGCGCTGCGTGTGTTCGACATCCGTCCGATGGGTATCCGCAAAGCTATCGAGAGGGCGCTTCAGAACGAAGACCTGGAGTTCGCCCAGACGCGCTGGTCTGATGCGCTTTCCGCCTCTCGCGGCGTGCGCTCCTTCACCGGAGTTCGTTTCGGCACGCGCATCGTCGATTCCCGCGAGATTTCGGTTTCCGTCCCGCCGGCAGCCGCGTTCGCGCCCATCCGTCGCATCGGTGGCCGAACCGGCTGGTACTACGGCGATCTACTATGGCGGCTGAGAGGCCGCGTCGACTCTATGTTTGGCGGGGTGGGCCTGCGGAGGGGGCGCCGGGATCGGGAGGAGGTGGCGATCGGCGACACGTTGGACTTCTGGCGAGTGGAGGCTTACGAGCCGGACCGCCGCCTCCGGTTGTTCGCTGAGATGAGGCTTCCGGGACGGGCTTGGCTCGAGTTTGAAGTCAGCGGCGCGGACGGCCAGTCAACCATCCGACAGACTGCGATCTTCGACCCGATCGGGTTGGCGGGCTTGGCCTACTGGTACGCGCTTTACCCGGTGCACGCGCTGATTTTTCGGGGAATGCTGCGGCGTATCGCCAAAGCGGCGCTTAAGCCAGAGCGAGAAGACGGTTTTCGAAACGATAGTCCTGCCGGGTGGCTGGCTGCTGGAGATACCACTCGTAAGTCTGGGTGAGTCCTGTACGGAAGTTCGTGGGTTGGAAGCCAAGCAGTCGCCGGGCCTTACCGATGTTCTCGGTGATTGGCGGCATGTCGAAGTACACGCCGAAATAGAGATTCGGACCAAGTGGGTGGCCGCCGGTCTCGAGAATCTTCGCCCTGGGGATGAAGACCGTCCGGGCTTCCATGCCGGCTGCCGCGGCTAGAGCGCGAACCAATTCCATCTGCGTCAACGGACACTCATCGGCGATGTTAAACGCCTGTCCCACCGCCTCCGGCGCCTCCATCGCCAGGAGACACGCCTGCACAAGGTCTTTCACATAAACGAAGTGCATCAGCCGGCTCCCGTCTTCGGGAATGATGAGCGGCCGGCCCTCGCGAAGCCGGTCCCAGAAGAACGCCTCGCGGTAGAAGGGGTTTCCCGGCCCGTACACATACGGCGGGCGGATGGTGACGGCCGGAAAGCCAGTCTTTTCGTGCAGCCGGAACAGCACCCGTTCGCTCATAGCCTTGTTACGGGCGTAAGAGTCGGAGTGGTCATCAGGGACCAGCGGGTCCTCCTCCCGACGGTCGAGACCCTCGCGGTATGCCGCGACGCTGGACATGAAGACGTAGCGCCGGATGGAATCCCCGCAGGCGAGCGCGGTCGCCTCGACCTGGGAGGCGGTGGTGCCGCGCTCCCAGTCGTAGACGTTATCGAAGATGGCGTCGAAACGGCGGCCGGCTAGCGCACGGCGCATGGCCTCGGGATCGTTGCGGTCGCCTTGAATGCCGTCCACCTCGGGGCCGAGGTCGTGGACGGGCTTTCGATGGAGGACTGTGACGCGGTGGCCGAGTTTGAGCAACCCGGCCACCAGCAACCGGCCGATGAACAGTGTTCCGCCAATGACGAGTACGTTCACGACAGTGGACGGCGCTTAGTCGTAGTACTCGAGCCCGAGGTGCGTGATCAATTCCTCTCCGCGCATCCACCGGAGCGTGTTCTTCAGCTTCATGAGCTGAATGAAGATGTCGTGCTCGGGATAGAGGCCGGGAGCAGTCATCGGGCCCTTGAAGTAGAACGAGAGCCACTCCTGGATGCCCTTCATGCCGGCACGTTGGGCAAGGTCGAGGAACAACACCAGGTCGAGGACCAGCGGGGCGGCCAGAATGGAGTCCCGGCAGAGGAAATCGATCTTGATCTGCATCGGATAGCCGAGCCACCCGAAGATGTCGATGTTGTCCCAGCCTTCCTTGGCATCGCCGCGCGGCGGATAGTAGTTGATGCGTACCACGTGGTCGAAGTGCTTGTAGAGATCGGGGTAGAGGTCCGGCTGGAGGATGTACTCGAGGGCGGAGAGTTTGGTCTCTTCCTTGGTCTTGAAGGAGCCGGGGTCGTCGAGCACCTCGCCGTCACGGTTCCCAAGGATATTGGTTGAGAACCACCCTGTCAGTCCGAGCATGCGGGCCTTCAACCCCGGCGAGATAAGGGTCTTCATGAAGGTCTGGCCGGTCTTGAAGTCCTTTCCGCAGATCGGTACCTGGCGGTCGCGGGCGAGGTCGAGCAGGGCTGGAACGTCTGTGGTTAGGTTCGGAGCACCGTTGGCGAACGGTACACCGGACTTCAGTGCGGCGTAAGCATAGATCTGGCTAGGAGCGATTTCGGGGTGGTCGCTCTCGAGTCCGCGTTCGAACTTCTCCAGGGTCGAGTGAACGTCACTGGACCTATGGAAAACCTCAGTGGACCCGCACCAGATCATCACCAGACGGCTGGCGCTGGAGGATTTGCGGAAGTTCTCGATATCTTCGATGAGCAGCCGCGCCTTGTCCATGTTCGTGCCGCCCTTCTTGACGTTTGGACCGTCGAGACGACGGACATAGTCCTGGTTGAAGACGGCTTTCATCGGCCGGATGGCGGACAGGGGTTCTTTGACCTTCTCCAGGAGGGGGCGTTCCAGAACACCGGCTTTCAGGGCGGCTTCGTAGACGTTGTCATCGAAGATGTCCCACCCGCCGATGACCAGGTCGTTCAGGCCAGCCAACGGCACGAAATCCTTGATCCGGGGGCTGCGGCCCTCGGTTCGTTTGCCCAGCCGGATGGTGGCCATTTGGGTCAGCGATCCGATGGGCTTGGCCCATCCGGCTTTGATGGCCTCGAGTCCGGCGATGAAGGTGGAGGTGACGGCTCCCATTCCGGGGATCAGGACGCCGAGTTTTCCTTCTGCCGGAGCAATGCGGACGTTATCTGTGGCGGGCAACTTAAGTCTTCTCCTTTTCGTATAAGGGCAATCCCTTCAATGTGTAATGTTATACTAGCATTCAAATGACAGGGGGCGCGACGATATCCATCAGCGCGATCATTGTCGACGACGAGCGGCTGGCCTGCGACGAATTGACCTACCTGCTCAAGGAGTTTCCCGACGTCGAGGTCGTGGGTACCGGCAAGAACGGTCTGGAGGCCGTCCGCATGATCGAGGATCTGGAACCGGATCTGGCCTTCCTAGACGTCCAGATGCCCGGCCTGGATGGGTTGGGCGTGATCCAGCGCGTCCGGGAGAGGAACCTCCCTAGCCCGTTCTTTGTGCTGGCCACCGCGTATGAGCAGTACGCCGTGCCTGCGTTCCGCCTGGAGACGATGGACTATCTCCTGAAGCCGGTCGACAAGCTACGGCTGACCGAAACGATCGACCGCGTCAGGCGGCTCATTCAGGACAAGCAGAAACCGGCGCCGGCCGAGGTACCGGCGGTCCAGCGGCCGTCACCGCAGCGGACTAAGTTGCTGGTTCGGAGCGGAAACCGGAACCTGATCGTCGATGCGAACGATGTGATTTACGCCACGATCGACAACGGCCTGATCACGATGGTGACCACGACGATCGAGGGCCAATCCAACTACCGGACGATCGAAGAGCTTCAGTCCAACCTTGACCCGGACGTGTTCTGGCGTGTCCACCGGTCCTATCTTGTGAACATCAACCGGATCAAGGAAGTGATCCCCTGGTTCAAGTCGAGCTACCAGCTCCGGATGGAAGACAAGAAAGGCACGGAGATCCCGGTGAGCCGTGTCCAGACGAAGCGCCTCCGCGCGCTTCTGAAGCTGTAACGCTCGGCAGACGTGCTTCCCCCTGACAAAATCCCAAAGAGTCGCACCGAAGCTTCAAGTCGCCTCCCCAGCAGATGAACCTGTGGACAGATAGGGATTGAGCACAGCCATCACTGCGTCGCGAACCTTCTGCGCGAGTTGACGATTACGCAACTCATCACCGGTTTCTGTTTCGGGACGATCGCCCGGATAACGAATGTCGGCGCCGAAGGGGCTGAGCCAACTTGCTTCATCGAGTTGCCGGCGCGAGTACTGGATCAATCTGATGCAGGAGAATCAACAGCCGTCTGATGACGTGAGTCGGGAATTCGACTTGGTGTCGAGTGAGGAGCGCCTTCAAATACTTCTCGGCCGCCTGCTGGGCATGGAACGCGACAACATCCCGAAACCGCTCCTCGTCCGCCAATCGGACGACGGTGTCGAAGTCGAGGTCGGCCTTTGCTATCCACTCGGCGACGAGCCGGCGAATCTCCTCGTCAGGCTGCCTCATAGAGGACCCTGCCGTACTTGTGAGCCGGGTATGCGATGCCGCCAATGATGTTCTTGGTGGCCTCGAACCTTTCAGAAGCGATGATCTTCACGTCGACCGGAAAGTCGACATCACCGATTGCATCCGCGATGGCGACGCTCTCTTCGTGTCGGTTCTTCGGAGACCGTTCGACAATCAACAGGTCGATGTCGCTGTCCTTCGTCATCTGGCCGGTTGCCGCTGAACCGAACAGAATGATCTTGTCAGGACGCGCAGCGCTGAGCACGCGGCGAACTATCTCATTCAATAGTGTTTCTTCAACGCCCATCCCTCCCTATCATACCGGCAAGATGGGCGGTTCGAGAACGGTCAACTTGGGGGCGCCGCACCCTAGATCCGGATTCCTGCCGACCAAAGCGCGTAGCCGACCGCCTGGCGGAAGTAGAGCCACCACTGCTGAAGTTCGCGGCGCGGGGGTGACGGCCGTGGCGAGCCGTAAACGGTCAGCCCGCGGAATTCCAGCATTTTCTTGGCGCGGAAGATGTGGTAGCCGTCGCTGACAACGATGCAACTGGTCAGCCCCATCCGGCGCATGATTTCCGCTGCGGCTGCGGTGCTATGAACAGTGGTCTCGCCCTCGGGTTCCACGATGATGGCTTCGGACGGTACGTTCTGGCTGACTAGATACGCCCGCCCCACGCCGCCTTCGGTGAAATCCGGGTCGCCACCGGCGCCACCTGTGGTCAGAATCCGCGGCGCCAGCCCTTTCCGAAAGAGTTCCAGGGCGTGATCGAGCCGGGCCTTGAACACAGGCGAGGGCCGTCCCCGGTACTCAGCGGCGCCGAGCACGATAATCACGTCAACCGCGCGCGCCTCGTCCACGGTGGATTGTATGCGGATCTGCGCCGCGATCCGGGTGAGATACGCGGCAACAAGAATCAGCGGGACAACAAGGGCAAGACGCCGGATGGTCCGTTGCATGTTGCGGTATGATTCTAAGCGTCCGGAAATCCTCTAACAGTCTACGACGTTCAAATCCACCCGGGAGGAGGTTAGCAGCCGAATGCCCCCGCCGGAAACCATCACCAGCCCGGCAAATCCGCTTTTAAAGGAGATCCGCAAGGCGGTCGCCCGCGGCGGCCGGACCGAAGACGGCTGCTCAGTGACAGAGACGTTCCACCTGCTCGAGGAGGCGGTCCGGAGCAGGTGCGGGATCGAGGCCGTCCTGGTCACGGAACAGGCGTGGCCCGCCCTGGAACCGCTGGTCCGTACGCTCCGAGGCAGCCGGACGATCGTGCTTCCGGATGGGCTGTTTGGCGGGCTTGCCGCGACCGAGACAAGCCAGGGTGTGATGGCTCTCATTCGACTGCCGGAGTGGGACGCCGAAAAGTTGCTTTGCGGCGACGCGCCCGTTGTGGTGCTCGACGGGATTCAGGATCCGGGAAACGCCGGCACGATTGTCCGGGCCGCGGAGGCGTTCGGCGCCGCCGGGGTGGTCTTCGTGAAGGGCACGGTGAGCCCCTACAATCCTAAGACACTGCGCGCTTCGGCCGGCTCGCTGTTTCGACTCCCGTTCGTTGAGGGGTTGGAGGCGGAGGCAACACGAACTTTTCTTGCCGATAGGAGCATTCCCGTGTACGCGGCGGCGCCGTCAGATGGGCTATCTCTTCATGAGGCTGACCTGACCCGCCGCTGTGCGGTCGTGATCGGCAGTGAGGGCAAGGGAGTCAGCAAGACCCTGCAAATGGGCGCAACAATACTGAGAATACCAACCGTCCAGGTCGAGTCGCTGAACGCGGCTATGGCGGCGTCGGTGATCCTGTATGAAGCGAAACGGCAGAAAATGGTGTTCGAATGAGCCTGTTCGACACAACACCGCCAAGCACGTCGGAGCGAGACCGGCCTCTGGCTGACCGGATGAGGCCGGCAAGCCTGGAGGAGTTCGTCGGCCAGGAGCATATCCTCGGACCGGGCAAGCCGTTGCGCGCGAGAATCGAGCGCGACGATCTCGGCTCGCTCATCCTCTGGGGACCTCCAGGAACCGGGAAGACCACGCTGGCCCTGCTCATCGCGAAGGTGACGCGCTGCGACTTCGTCCCGTTCAGCGCGGTGCTTAGCGGAATCAAAGAAATCAAGACGGTGATGGCGCAGGCGGAACGGAATCGCCACATGGGGCGACGCACAGTCCTGTTCATCGACGAGATCCACCGATTCAACAAAGCGCAGCAGGACGCCTTCCTCCCCTATGTGGAACGCGGGGACGTCACGCTGATCGGAGCGACGACCGAAAATCCGTCTTTCGAGGTAATCTCCGCACTGCTCTCCCGGGCGCAGGTTTACGCGCTGAGAGCCCTATCGCCGCCGGAAATTGTCACGCTGCTGAAGCGGGCTTTGGCAGACCCGGAGCGCGGCCTGGGAACCCGGGGAATCGAAGCCTCCGACGAACTGCTCGAGCAGATCGCCATCCATGCCAACGGAGACGCCCGGGCGGCGTACAACACGCTCGAAGCCGCGGTGGCCGCCTCCGACGGACGGGTGCTGTCGCGGCAGGCGGTCGAGGACGCCACCCAGCGCAAGGTGCTGCTCTACGACAAGGCAGGCGAGGAGCACTTTAACCTCATTTCCGCGCTGCACAAATCCGTCCGGTCGAGCGATCCGGACGCAGCGCTGTACTGGCTGGCGCGAATGCTGGAAGCGGGGGAGGACCGTTTGTACATCGCCCGGCGGCTGATCCGCATGGCGATCGAAGACATCGGCATGGCTGACCCGCGGGCGCTCGAACAGGCCGTTGCCGCGATGCAAACCGTGCATTTCCTTGGCATTCCGGAGGGGGACCAGGCGCTGGCCCAGGCAGCGCTCTATCTGGCTCTTGCTCAGAAGTCCGACGCGGCCTACCGGGCGCTCAATCAAGCCCGCGAGAAAGTGCAAGACACGATGGCAGATCCCGTTCCGCTTCACCTGCGGAATCCCGTCACCTCGTCCATGCGGCAGTGGGGCTATGGGGAGGGGTACCGCCACGCGCACAACTTCGAGGACGCGGTGACTGACATGGACTGCCTGCCGGAATCGCTCGCCGGAACACGGTTTTACACGCCCACCTGCCGCGGTCTCGAGAAACGAATTGCGGAGCGGATCGAAGAGATCCGGGAAGCGAGGCGCAAGAAGAAGGCGCCGAACCCTACTTCCGGGCCGTGACCGTAATCTCGAGGCGGAAAGGACCGGCCAATTGGGTCACACCCACCGTAGTGCGCGTGGGACGCGGTTCTTTGAAGTACGTCGTATAGACGGAGTTCATCCGCGGGAAGAGGCTCATATCGGTCAGGTAAACCTGGACCGCCACAACATCGTCGTAGGACATGCCGGCTTCGCGGAGGATGATGCCGATGTTCTCAAGACACTGCTTCACCTCGGCCTCGAACTCCTCAGGGGCTTTGCCGGTTTTCAGATCCTGGCCGACCAGGCCGGAGACGTACAGAGTTCCGTCCACGAGTACCGCGGGGCTGAACGGTGTGCCTTTCTTAAACTCTTTTGGATGAATGACTTTCCGTTCCGCGGCGAGCATCAGTGGCAGAAAGGTGAAACCAAGGGCGAGAGCGATGAATCTCATACGAAACATAGGGCCATTATAGTCTTAAAAAAAATTGTAGAACTAGCGTAACAAAGGGGGAGTACAGTAGCACTATCGGGCATGCGGTCACAATGAACCCATTTACCTATTGCCGGGAGCGGCGGGAAAGTGGAGGATGAAGTAGAACGAAGAGGATCTAGCGGATGCTGGCAGCACTACAACAATTTTCGACGACATCGAGGAGTGCCCCGGATCGGAGGGCGAACGACCGGTTTCCGATCGTTCGTGAAGTCCGTTACAAGGTAATGAATTCGAAGGGCTCCGCCGAGATTGGGACCGGTGAGACGATCAACATTAGCAGCACAGGGGTGTTGTTCAAAGCCGAGACGCCTTTGCCCCCGGGAAAGCGACTGGAGCTTTCCATCAGTTGGCCGGCCCAACTAGATGGGAAGTGCGGCCTGAAACTGGTGGCTCGCGGCCGCATCGTACGCTGCCACGGCACAAGCATCGCCCTGGAGATCGACAAGTACGAATTCCGCACCGCC
Organism: Bryobacterales bacterium; assembly: GCA_016880505.1. Classification (GTDB taxonomy): domain Bacteria; phylum Acidobacteriota; class Terriglobia; order Bryobacterales; family Bryobacteraceae; genus JAEHDI01. Next base: position 8,492 of record JAEHDI010000725.1, read on the forward strand.
GGCCGGAGCCTGACCGCACGGGTCGGAGCCTGACCGCCACTGTTCTGGCGACATCACAAAAGCCCAAAGAATAAAAAAGGACGGAGCCTTGCGGCCCCGTCCTTCGAGTTTCTTGACCCGGATTTCGGGCTAGAAAATGAACTTCACGAGGAACCGACCCTGGAAGCCGGGGTTGAAGATTGCCGCCTTGCCGAAGCGCGGGTCAAGCGCCTTCGGGCCATCGGGCGTCGCCGCAACCATGGCTTTCCAGTCAAACCCTTGCGTGAGATCTGTCCCGCTCAGGTCAATGCCAGCCGAGTCGGAGTGCTCTTCACGGTTGTACCGGTCAAAGGTGAACATGCTTGTCTTCTGGTTGAAGAGGTTGATCATGTTGAATTCGAACCGGAGTTTCTTCACCTCGCCCATCTTGATTTCGTGCGCAACGAGCAAGTCGGTC
>JAEHDI010000726.1 GCA_016880505.1 Bryobacterales bacterium
CCAGATCGGATACAATCCTCAAAGCCCTCAGCTCAGCGGTTCAGTTCAACCGATTGTATCTGGCGGGTCCGCCCCCGCGGTCATGGGCCTGCTCAGCGCGGGGCCCGCCGGATAAGCGCTTGTACGTTATACCGCTTTTGCAGCGTGTGACCCTCAGCACTGGAGGCCGATATGTCCATTCGACCAATTAAGCGGCTCGTCAGGGCTAAGCCGACCCTGGAAGGCGCCGGTGTGCACCTGCGCCGCGCCTTCGGCTTCGGCAACACCTCCGACTTCGACCCGTTCCTGCTCCTCGACGACTTCCGGAATGACATTCCGGAGGATTATCTGGCCGGCTTTCCGTGGCACCCCCACCGCGGCATCGAGACAATCACGTATGTCCTCGCCGGAACCGTGGAGCACGGGGACAGCATGGGGAACCGTGGCGCCATTGCGGTCGGTGACGTCCAGTGGATGACCGCGGGGAGAGGGATCATCCACCAGGAGATGCCGAAGGGCGACCAGGCGGGCCGGATGCATGGGTTCCAGTTGTGGGCGAACCTCCCGTCGGCGCTCAAAATGACGGCGCCCCGGTATCAGGAGGTGAAGGCGGCCGACATCCCGGAGATCACGGATGACGACGGCACCCGGGCTCGGGTCGTCTGTGGAACCTTCTGGGGGAGAACCGGCCCCGTGGACGGGATCGCGGCCGACCCGGTCTACATCGACGTGTCGGTGCCGCCGGGCAAGCGGAAGACCCTTCCAGTCGAGACGACCCGCCACGCCTTCGCGTACGTTTTCGCGGGGGCTGGGAAATTCTGCAACGCGTCAGGACCCCTCGCGGTGCCGACAGAAGGGGTCGGCTGGGCGGACACGGCGCTCCCCGAGGAAGCGGACAACCGCTCCCTCGTGCTCTTCGACCGCGGCGACGAGATCTCAGTGCAGACCGGAGACGAGGGGATCCGATTCCTCCTGGTCTCGGGGAAGCCACTCCAGGAGCCGGTCGCCTGGTACGGCCCGATCGTGATGAACACGCAGGAGCAACTGCGGCAGGCATTCGAGGAACTCCAGCGGGGGACATTCCTGAAGCCGGAGACGCGGGCATAGGAGTTCCGTTCGTCGGCGGAGCGTAGGGCGTCTACGGGGCCATCAAAACAAAGTCTACTAGTGTAGTATAACGCTCACTGCCGCCGACCGGCCCGCCGATTCTGCGTTTCCTGTAATTGAGGCCCTGTCTGCGAAGGGCTGGCGGCTGAGCTTGTCCGATGCGCCGGCGCGCGCACCCCATCACGTGGCTGGACCCGACGGCCCCATCGGCAAGTCCGCTTGCCACTGCGCCCGCGCGTCTGCCAGCCGCTTTGTGCCTCGAAGATTCAAGACAGGATGCCTCCGTCACGTGGGCGCTGACACCCGGATGAGCAAGCGCGTGCTGCTTTCCTGGAGTTCCGGAAAGGACAGCGCCTGGACCTTGCATCTCCTGCGCCAGCAACCGGGCGTGGAAGTGCTCGGCCTGCTGACCACTTTCAACGAGGCCGCGGACCGGGTGTCCATGCATGCCGTCCGCCGCGAGCTGGTCGAGGCTCAAGCTACAGCCGCAGGCCTGCCACTCTGGCCGGTCCCATTGCCGTGGCCCTGCTCTAACGCCGCTTACGAAGAACGGATGTTGCTCGTCATCGGCCGCACGCGGGAGGAAGGCATCACACACGTGGCGTTCGGCGACCTGTTTCTGGAAGACATACGGGCCTATCGTGTCCGCCAACTTTCCGGCACCGGGATCGAGCCGCTGTTTCCCTTGTGGACTTCGCCCGCCGCCACACCGAACTTGGCCCGGCAGATGTTGGATGGAGGCCTCCGCGCTGTGCTGACGTGCGTGGATCTCCGCCAGCTCCCGGAGCCCTTCATCGGGCGACCGTACGATGCGGTGTTGCTAGCCGACCTGCCGCCCGGGGTCGATCCGTGCGGCGAGCGTGGCGAGTTCCACACCTTCTGTCTTGCGGGCCCGATGTTCGCCGCCGAAATCAACGTGCGAGTGGGCGAAACCGTTTCCCGCGACGGGTTCTGTTTCATCGATCTGGTGCCAACGCCATGAGCGAGCAGGGCGAGAGGTGTCTCGGTATCCGGTCGACGGCTGACCCGGGCAGTGCGCCGCCGAACTCTGCGGTGCAGCGGACCGAGTGCTCACTACGCTCGCGTTCCGGCCGCTGACCGCGGGCGTTCGATGCACCCCGAGCGAAAGCCGCCAGGTGAATCAGATGCGAGTCACTGACATACGAGAGCGGACCGTTCCCATCTCGCGCTATGCCGACCCCGGAATGCCCTCTGGCAACCTCAACACGACCGTGGTCGCCATCGTCACGGATGTCCGTCGAGACGGCGCACCCATCGTGGGATTCGGCTTTTCGTCCTTCGGCCGCTTCGGCCAGAGCGGATTGATCCGAGAGCGATTCGCGCCGCGCCTCATGGCGGCTGGAGACGACGATCTTGCGACGCAGTCGGGTGACAACATCCATCCATTGCGAGCGTGGGACTGCATGATGCAGGATGAGAAACCCGGTGGCCACGGCGAGCGGTGTGTTGCCGTCGGCACCCTGGACATGGCGCTCTGGGACGCAGCCGCCAAGATCGCGGGAAGACCACTCTACCGATTTCTGGGCGATCTTGTCGGAGACGGGAGTGCCCGCAGGTCGGTGCCGGTCTATGCCGGAGGCGGCTATTACTTTTCCTCCGATGACATCGACCGCTTGACCGACGAAGTCCGGCAGTTCCTCGATCACGGATACACACGCGTCAAGATCAAGATCGGTGGGCGGTCACTCGCGGACGACCTCGAGCGGATTGAGGCTGTGCTATCGCTCCTCCCCGGTGGGGACCATCTCGCGGTGGATGCGATGAACTGCTACACCCCGGAATCTGCCATCCAGGCGGCGAAGGCATTGGCACCATATAGCCTCCGGTGGCTCGAGGATATATGCGATCCGCTTGACTTTGAGACCCACGCGCGAATCGCAAGTGCGTACGATCCGCCGCTCGCCGCCGGCGAGGCGCTCTTCTCGCTTGCCGATGCGCGCAACCTGATCCGATATGGTGGCCTCAGACCTGGTCGCGATTTTCTGCTATTCGATCCCGTCCATTGTTATGGTCTTCCTGAATACCTGAGGATCCTCGCGATGCTGGAAGGCCACGGCTGGTCACGCGCGGCATGCCAACCCCACGGCGGCCACCTGTTTTCTCTCCATGTTGCGGCCGCGCTCGGTCTGGCCGGTAGCGAATCCAATCCGCACAACTTTCAGCCCTTTGGCGGATTTGCCGATGGGACCGTGGTCGAAGACGGGACTGTACATCCACGGCAGGCACCGGGGATCGGGGTCGAGACGCGATCTTCGCTGTACAAGCTGTTCCGTTCACTGCTGGGGAGCAACTAAGCCGTGCAGGTGAAAAGGGTACCGCGAGAAAGTTACCGGAC
>JAEHDI010000727.1 GCA_016880505.1 Bryobacterales bacterium
GCCGGGCAGGGCGGCGAAGAGTGGCCGAACGCGATTGATGGCGATGTCCTGCATCTCACCGGGACTGCGGATGGGACTCGAGAAGACCAGTTGTCCGACGGGAACGCTGCCGGCGTCGAAACGCACGATGAACGGAGGGACCGCGCCCGGCGGCATGAAAGCGCGCGCCCGGTTCACTTGGGCCACTGTCTCCGACAGCGCCTGGTTCATGTTGGTGTCGGGGTGGAACTGGAGTTTCATCAAGGCAACGCCCTGGATGCTTTTCGATTCCACGTGCTCGATTCCGGTGATGTAGAGGAAGTGGTACTCGTAGTAATACGTGAGGAAGCCCTCCATCTGCGAGGGGTCCATGCCGCCGTAGGGTTGTGCAACATAAATGGTCGGCGCTCCGAGGCTGGGGAAGATATCGGCACGCATTCGCCTGACGGCCAGCCAGGAGGACAGGACGACGGCGAGAATCGCAACGAGCACGGTGATGGGACGCCGAAGAGCGGTGTTCACCAACCACATAGGTCCCTCCGTTTATTGAGCGGCCGTTTGCAGGAACGACCCGAGATCGCCCTGGGCCACTGCCACAGAAAGCATCGCCCGCCAGACTTGCAGACGCGCGAGAGAGTCGTCGGTTTCGGCCTGCGTCAACAGGCGCTGCGCCTCCGCGACGTCCACGATGGTTCCGAGGCCAGCACGGTACCGGGCCGACGCCTGCTCCAGCGTCGCACGGGCGGCAGCTACCTGTTCCGGTGTCTTGGCGGCGACCTCCCAGGCTCCGTCCAGCGCGGCGTTCGACCGCTGAAGGCCGGCGTCGAGCTCCCGTTTTACCTGCTGCTCGCGGGCCTGTTCGGCGCGAAGCAAGTGCTGCTCCTCCTGCCGCCTGGAACGGATCGCAGGTAGGTCGAGAATCGGGAATGTGGCGGTGAAACCGACTCCCCAGTTGTGAATGTTCGGGCCTAGTCCGTTCACCCCGCCCAGGGCGGTTCCGTCCGGAATTGCGCCCGTACCGCGGGCGTAACTCGCGCCCTGGAGCAGGAATTTCGGGTAGTAGGATCGGTCCAACTCTCTGAGTCTCGCGGCCGCTTCCGCGGAGGCGGCCACCTGTTCCGCCGCAGCGGGGTGCTGCGCGGCGCTTTCGCCGGGGAGAGGCTTCGAGGCAGGCAGGTCGAGCAATTTCCCGGCAGTGAGCGCCATGGCGCCGAGGTCTCCGCCTGTGAATTGCGCCAAGGACGCTTTCGCCACCCGGATTGCGCTGCGCGATTGGATGACCTGTGTCTCTGCTAGAGCCAATTCCGCTTGGGCGCGGCTCAGGTCCGCACCGGGACGCAGTTCCGAGTCGACCAAGGACTTTACGACCTTCACCACGGTTCCGGACCGTTCCACTCCGGCTTGTGCGGAGACGAGCGTCTGCTGAGCCGCGAGGACGGTGAGAAATGCGTCGGCGGCCAGCGCGCTTACTTCGAAGCGGGTGCGGCCGCGCGCGGCCTCGGCCCGGAGGCGAGCGGCCTCGGCGGTGCGGACCTTCGCGGCGCGCACGCCGAAGTCAAACGGCTCCCAAGTCGCCAGCAGACCGACGGTGCTCCCCCAAACGCTCGTGAGGCTGTTGGTCATTGAGGGCGGTCCCGAGATCGACGGGATTATGGATTGGGGAAGTAGCATCCCGAAGACATTGTTGCGCGTCGCGCGATTCGCCTGCGCCAGCACCTCGAGCCGGGGCAGGTAAGACGTTCGTGCGACGCTCACCGCGGCCGAGGCGGCGTTGATCCGCTCCTCGGAAACGCGGATGGACGGGTACTGCTTACCGGCAGTAGCCACGACTTGCCCGATGGTGAGCGGCTCCTGTGCACAGGCCTGAGAGCCGGCGAGGGTAGAGAGAACCGTCAGAACAAGATACGAGGCAAAACGCGGGGACAGACAGCCATTTCGCAACGGCGGCGAAATGGTGGTCAGTCCCCGGTTTTGCCGGTTTTGATCAAGACAGCAGGTCATGGGTCGTCTCCTCAAACAACTCGCCGAAGAGCTCCTGCACTTTCCTTTTCGCCATGGAGAGCGCCCGCCGCCCAATAGGCGTCGCGCGGTAAACCCGCCGGTTCACGCGTCCGCGGCGTTCGACGCGCGAGCGCAGGTAGCCTCGCCGTTCGAGGCCGTGAAGGATGGGGTACAGAGTGCCGGCGCTCAACCGGTAGCCATGGCGTCCCAATTCCTCCATGATGCCGAGACCGAATATGGGCTCTTCGGCTGCATGGTGGAGAACATGAAGCCGGATCAGCCCCATGCAGAGATCGCGGGTCACTTTAACTTGGGTTTGTGTCATCGAACTTCGATATCGAAATACGATA
>JAEHDI010000728.1 GCA_016880505.1 Bryobacterales bacterium
ACTACACGGGACCGGAAAGAGGACCCATTGAAGGTTCGAGTATCCGCGAGCTGGCGACAAAACTGGAAATCGATCCGGACGCGCTCGACGGCACGGTTACTCGCTTCAATGACAGTATCCAAGGAGACAAGTGTCTTTCGTTGAAACCTCCGAAAACAAACTTCGCTCGAAGAATCGAAGGGCCCGCTGTTTTCGCTTATAAAGTAACCGGCGGATTCACGTTTACGTTTGGCGGCCTTTGCACCAACGCAAAGAGTCAGGTGCTCGATACTCATCTGAAGCCTATCGCAGCGCTCTATGCCGCCGGGGAGATCGCTACGGGTATCTTTTGTGGAAATTACGCCGGAGGCTCATCATTGCCGCGTTGCGCCGTCTACGGTCGAATTGCCGGCGACAGCGCGGCCAGCTATGCCAAGCAATAACCGATGGAGCATAGCGGAAACAGCAACGCCGGAAATCTTTCCCGACTGTCAAGCTAGGCACTGTCATCAGGTTGACGTAAGACCATCTTATTGGCTAGTGTCCCTCTAAATTGGGCATGCGGGGCCAGCCTGCTTTCTCTGATTGGCGCTTTAGGCATCTCGAACGCGGGTGGGCACTGGGCCGTCGGGGCAATTTCGAGTTCTCAGTGGCTGGCCTCTCAAAAGAAATTCTTATCACTCCGTTCCAGAGTTCATCTGCGGAATGGCGGGCGGGTCAAAGCAATCCGCATGGAGGATCAAACCATGTTGTCGCGACGCAGCTTCCTCAAGCGCACCCTCGGCGCAGGCGTGGTGCTGGCGGGCGCGAGGCTCGCCCCGGCGGCGGCCCAACCCGCCCGGCGGCGAACGATCGTCGATTCGCAGGTCCATCTGTGGAAGGCGGAATCGCCGGACTGGCCCTGGGTTCCTGGCGTTCCGCCGCAGCTTCCCGAGCCGTTCACCATCGAGAGGCTCGTGCCGATGATGGACGATGCCGGAGTCGACCGCGCCGTCATCGTCCCGCCGTCCTGGCCGGGTGACCGGAACGACTACGCCCTGGAGGCGGCCAAGCGTTATCCCAATCGCTTCGCGGTCATGGGCCGCATTCCGCTCCAAAACCCGCAATCGGCCGCTCTCCTGCCGAAATGGAAGGAGCAGCCGGGGATGCTCGGGGTCCGGCTGACATTCCTGCGTGGCGCCGCTGCATGGCTCACGGACGGCACCGCCGACTGGTTCTGGCCGGCCTGCGAGAAGGCCGGACTTCCCGTCATGTTTCTGGCGAGCGAACAGGGGCCGGTGTTCTCGCGTATCGCGGAGCGCCATCCGCAGCTCACCATGATCGTCGATCACATGGGAGTTACCTCGGACGTCGTGCAGGCGGGCCGGGTCGCAAACGCGATCGACCACACGGCGTCGCTCGCCAAATATCCGAACGTGTCGGTCAAGCTGTCGTCGGCGCCGCTGATGTCGAAGGAGCCGTATCCCTATCGGGACGTAAATCCGCACATCCGCCGCCTGTTCGACGCCTACGGCCCGCAGCGCTGCTACTGGGGAACCGACCTGACGAACTCGTTTGCCAAAGCCACCTACCGCCAGCGCATCACCCATTTCACGGAGGAACTGAGCTTCCTCAC
>JAEHDI010000729.1 GCA_016880505.1 Bryobacterales bacterium
CCGGCAGGACCGCTCGAGGATCGGATCCTTGTCGATCTCCTCGAGGCGCGACTCGTCGGAGTGACCGCTCGGGTGCGCGATCGCATGATGGACATGGGCGAGTATGACCTGGTCAGCCAGGACCAGCTCATCGCCATCGTCCACGGGCTCGAGAAGCAGATCTGGATGTTGCGGGCGCAGGGCACGTAGCATGGGGGCGCGTCGCCGACCCACGACCATCTCCCCCGCGCGGTCCGATGGGCGCCGGGCCGGCGCCATCGTGCTTGCGATGCACGGGCTTCCACCGCGCGACTTCCCGAAGGCAGAGCCCGCGGCTCTGTAACTGCATGCGAACACGGGACCAGGCTGTGCCGCGGGTGCTTCAGCACCGCATTAGATAGATCGTCGGAACGCGGCGAAGCCGGTAGTACCCCCGGTCCGCGGCTATCCGATGACCCCTTGGGAAACCACCTTCACCCCCGGCGGGATCTCGTTGTGCGACAGCACGAACAGTCCCGGCAGCGACGATTCCAGAACCTGGCGGAGAAAGTACCGCGCACCGGAGTTCGCCACTGCCGCCACGGGAGCGCCCGGTGTGCCGATTCTGTTCTGGATGCGGGTAAGAATCTCCCGCAGTACCTGCGGCTGCGCCGTCAGATGGCTGTGGTGCTCGCCGTGCTCGATGGATGACTCGATGACCTGCTCGATCGAAGGGTCGAAAAAGTACGCCGGAAGCTCCCCGGTGGCGTTCAGGTACGGTTTGATCACCGCCCGGCGCACGGACTGCCGGACATATTCGGTCAGCAACACCGGATTCCTGCTGACGGCGGCTGCTTCGCTCAGCGATTCGAGGATCGAAACTGAGTCACGAATGGCGACCCGCTCCCGGAGCAGATTTTGCAGGACCCGCTGCACGGTGGCGAGGGGCAACAATTTAGGCACGAGGTCCTCGACGACTCTCGGGTTCTCCGCGGCCACGCGGTCGAGCAGCTTTTTCGCATCCTGCCGGGAGAACAGCTCGCAGGCGTGGCGGCGCACGATCTCGGCAAGATGCGTCCCCGCCACGCTGACGGCATCCACCACCGTGTAACCGAGGCTTCGGGCGCGCTCGGCGCGCTCTGAGGGAATCCAGAGCGCGTTCATTCCGAAGGCCGGTTCCCGGGTCGGTTGTCCCTCCAGGCTTGGATCGGGCTTGCCGAGGGGGATCGCCAGCTCGCAGCCGTACGGGAGTTCGTACTTGGCGATCCGCTCGCCCTTCAGCAGTACGACATATTCGCGTGCGCCGAGCGAGAGGTTATCCGTGACCCGGACAGGCGGCAGGATGTAGCCCAACTCCGCCGCAAGCTGCCTCCGGATCCCGCCGATCCGCCGCAACAGCGGCGAGTTCTGCCCTCCCTCGACCAGTTGCACGAGCCCGAGGCCGACCTCGACCGCAATCGGCTCCACCCGCAGCAGCGCTTCCAGGTTCTCCCGCGCCAGGGCGGGCTTGGCGGCGGCCGCCGTCTTCTCCGACTCGATCGACCGCTTCTTCCTTCGCCACGCCGAAGCGCCGAGTCCCGCTCCCATCAGCAGGAAGGGGATCTTCGGCAGCCCGGGAAAGGCGGCCAGGGCGACGAGCACGCCGCTAGCCAGCATCAGCGGTTCGGTATTCCCGAACACCTGCTTTCGAAACTCCGCGCCCAGCCGGGCCTCGGAGCTGGCGCGGGTCACGATCAGGCCGCCCGAAATCGAGATCATCAGCGCCGGGATCACCGTGACCAGGCCGTCGCCGATGGTAAGCACCGTGTACGTTTCGAGCGCCCGGCGAAAATCCATTCCGTGTTGTAGGATGCCGATCAGAAACCCGGCGACGATGTTGATGCCGGTAATTAGGATGCTCGCCACGGCGTCGCGCTGGGTGAAGCGCGAGGCGCCGTCCATCGCACCGTAAAATTCAGCCTCGCCGACGAGCTGGCGCCTCCGCTCCCGGGCCTCCGCTTCGTCGATGATGCCCGCGTTCAGGTCGGAGTCGATCGACATCTGCTTTCCCGGCAGGGCATCGAGGGTGAACCGCGCCGTGACCTCGGAGATGCGTACCGCGCCGTGGTTGATCACCACGTACTGGATGGCGATCAAGACCAGGAAAATCACCGCTCCGATAATGTAGTTGCCGCCGACGACGAAGCTGCCGAACGCTTCGATCACGTCCCCGGCGGCGCCGGTTCCGTGGTTTCCATTGAGCAGGATCAGACGGGACGACGAGATGTTCAGGGCCAGCCGGAACAGAGTGAGCAGCAGCAGCGTGGTCGGGAAGACGCTGAACTCCACCGGACGGCGGATGTACATCGAGACCATCATCACGACCACTGACATCATGATGTCGGTGACGATGAGCAGGTCCATCAGGAACGTCGGTAGCGGAATGATGAGCGCCAGCACGATCGCCAGCACCGCCAGTGGCACACCCAGTTCGCCCAGCGCCGTCAGGCTGACTCCCTGCGGCAGCTTCCAGCCGCCCAACCACGCCATCGCTTTTGTCTCAGCCACCGGTCACTCCTCCTAACCCTGCAACCGGCCGTTCATCAGCCGGAGAATGTACGCCAGAACCTCCGCCACCGCGCGGTAGAGGTGTGCGGGGATCTCCTGTCCCACGTCGACCGCCTTATAGAGGGCCTGGGCGAGCGGCGGGTTCTCCACCAGCGGGATCTGGTTTTCGACCGCCAACGCCCGTATCCGCTGCGCCAGGTAGTTCTTGCCCTTCGCCACAACCTTGGGAGCAGCCATCTGCTCCGATTGGTAACGGATGGCTACCGCGAAGTGGGTGGGATTGACGATCACCGCCGTCGCCGTCTTCACCTGCCGCATCATCTGCCGGCGCAGCAGGTCGCGCTGGAGACGGCGGATGCGCATCTTCATTTGCGGGTTTCCCTCCATCTCCTTGGCCTCCTCGCGAATTTCGTGCTTGCTCATCCGCAGGTCCCGCAGGTAGCGGCGGTGCTGCCGGAACAGGTCGATCGAGCCCAGAATCACGAACGCGCCCGCCGCCTTCCAGAGCAGATCGAGGATCGAGCCGGCCACTTCGCGCATGCCGGCCTCGATGCTGTCCAGTGGAAGGCTCCGGTAGGACGGCAGGTTCGCCGCGGCGATCGCCCATACGGCCGCCGCGAAGACCGGCAGCAGCACCAGCGACTTCACGAACGAGGCGACGTTCTGGCGGAACATCTCTTTCAACCGGCTGGCCGGGTTGAGCCGCCGGATGTCCGGGGCGGTCTTCTCCAGGCTGAAACCCAGCCGCGTCATCGCCAGTTGCGCGGCGAGACCCGCAGCCATTACCAGCGCACCACCGAGAAGCAGCGGCGCGAAGACGCGGGAGAGAGTTTCCGCGAAGAGACGGAGCAAGCGCGTGTGATTAAGGTCTGCGCGGAACGCCTGCAAAAGCAGGAGCCGCGCCGCCTCCGACATCGCCAACAGCCAGTCGGGGCCCCAAGCGGCCAGCACCGCCACGAAGACGAGAAACTGGGCCGCCCCGAGGAGTTCTCTCGAAGACGCAAACTGTCCCTCGCGCCGCGCCTTCTCGAGGCGCCGTGGCGTGGGCTGTTCGGTTCTCTGTCCGTGGTCCGCCATCCTGAGAGTTCGTTCCGCCCCGACGCAGGGACGCTACCGGATGAGTTCCCGCAAGACGCCGAAGGCGCGGCCGGCGTAGCCAACGTATAGCCGGGGAAATAGCGTCAACGTCCAAGCCAGCACCGCCACTGCCGCCAGCATCTTCACTGGGAACGAGATGGTGAGAAGCTGGAGCTGCGCATGGACTCGGCCAACCAGCGCCAGCGCGATATCAACCAGCATCAGCAGCGCTACCGCCGGCAGAGCCAGCCGAAACCCGACCGTGAAAATCCCCGCGCCAAGCCGGATCAGCGCCTCGCCGGCCGAAGCAGGGAGCACCGCGGCCCCCGGCGGAAGCGATTCCAGGCTGCGTGCGAAGATTCGCAGGACCTCGCGGTCCAGGCCGGCGGCGAAGAACAGGAGACCGGCCGAAAGCTGCGCGAAAACGAGCAGGACGCCCGAGTCGGCCTGAGTCTGCGGGTCGACCATCGAGGCGTAGGCGAACCCGGCCGGCAGCCCAACCACCTGGGCCGCCATCACCAGCGCTTCGGTCAGGAATGAGACCGCCAGCCCTACCATCACACCCAGAGCCGCTTCGAACAGGAGCCAGCCGGCGAGCCGGCCCGGGTCCGGCGCGTCCACCGCCACCGGCCAAAGCGAAAAGAGGGCCAGCGTCACCGCCACCGATATCACTACCCGCGCCATCTCCGGGCCCCGCTGCACACCCGGAATCGGCACAAAGACGAGGGCCCCGGCCACCCGCGCCAGCACCAGCAGAAAACCGAACAGCAGGGACGGGGGGATGGGGAGGCTAGCCGGCATAACGCCCGAAGTCTCCGAAAACCGCCACCGTGTAGGCTGCCAGTTTTTTCAGCATCCACGGCATCAGCAGTACCAGGCCCGCCAGAAACGCGGCCAGCCGAGGCACCGTGCCGAACGCCGAATCCTGGATCGAGGTGACGATCTGCAGGAGGCTGACCCCGATCCCCGCGATGAAGCCCACCAGCAGTAGCGGTGCCCCGAGCCAGAACGTGGTCCACAGCGACTGCCGCAAGACGTCGACTACGAGTTCGAAGGACATGACGAAACCAAGCGTTCAGTAGAAACTTTTCACCAGCGAGCCGACCACGAGGTTCCAGCCGTCCACCAGCACGAACAGCAGGATCTTGAACGGGGCCGAGATCATGACCGGCGGCAACTGGATCATGCCGGCCGAGAGAACCACCGAGGCCACCACCAGGTCGATCACCAGGAACGGCAGGAACAGGACGGCGCCGATCTGAAACCCCGCCCGCAGCTCCGACAGGATGTAGGCGGGAATCAGAATCCGTAGATCCAGGTCGGCGGCGTTTCGCGGCGCCGGCGCCCGCGTGATCTCCACGAACAGACGGATGTCCTTTTCCCTGGCGAAACGGAGCAGAAACGTCCTCAGTGGCCGTGAGCCCCGCTCGAGAGCCTGGGTAACCGTAATCTGGTTCTTCTCGAGCGGCTTCCACGCCTTTTCGTACATCTCGGCGGCAACCGGCTGCATGATCAGAATGCTCAGGAACAGCGCCAGACCGAGGAGCACCTGGTTGGAGGGAACCGTCTGCGCCCCCAACGCCTGGCGGAGAAAATGCAGCACCACGGTGATGCGCAGGAACGGCGTCACCGACATCACCGCCGCCGGCAGCAATGTCAGCAGCGTCAGCAGGAAAACGATCTGCATCGGCAGGCTGAGCGCGGCCCCAGCCCTGCCCGAGGGACCAAATGGAACCGGCAGAGACGCCTGCGCCGCCAGCGCGGCCGGCAGAAACACAGCCGTTGGAAGCAGGCGGAACAGAATTCTCATTCCGGGGACTCCGTAGGCGTGACGCTTCCGGTCTTCCATTCGACGCTTTCAAGGACGGTCAGACCCGCCGGCGAGCGCCCGATCAACAGCGCGCGGCCCGCCAGGCGGACCAGATGGAGCGAATGCTGGGGCGTCAGCGGAAGCCGCGCCAGTTGCTCCAGTTGCCCAAGGGCCGCCGGGCGCGGTCCGCCGCTCTGGAAACGCGCGAACCCCCCGCGGCGTAGCCACCAGAGCGTCGCGGCCAGCAGCGCCAGCACGCCGGCGATTGCCGTAAGTTGTTCGATCAGCGCCATCCCCCTTCACCGCCCCGCGGTGGTCACTCTTCGGCCTTGAAATCCGTAATCCGCACCGCCGCGACGCTTTCGGTTACCACGATCTCGGCGTAGCCGATCAGCGCCCCGGCAGCGCGCACGTCGATGTTTTCACCGGCCGCCCGGGTCAGGCACACCACGCTTCCCGTTTCCAGTTCGAGTATGTCTCGCAGCTTCATCAACGGCCGTCCCAGTTCGACTTCGATCGAAACCGGCACGTCGGCGAGGGCGGCGACCTCCTCCATGGGCGTCATCGGCCGGGGCCTTCCTCATCAGCGCTTCATGTTCATCGTTTCCTGGCTGATCTCGTCCACCGCGGTTACCACCCGCGCGTTGGCCTGGTAGCCGCGCTGCAACACGATCAGGTTGGTAAACTCCTGGGCGATATCGACCGTCGACGCTTCGAGCGACTGGCTGACGATCTTGCCGCGGCCGCCCGTCTCCGGCATCCCAATCGCCGGAGACGCGGTGCGCGCCGTCTGGATGTAATTGTTGTTTCCGACCGCGATCAGCGAATCCGGATTGCGCACGGCCGCCAGCGCAATTTGGCCGACCACCTTCTGTTCGCCGTTGGAGTACTGCGCCATGATTGTGCCGCCGGCGCCAAGGCCCACCTTTACCAGTTGCGCCGCCGGCGCGCCGTCCTGCGACACGGCCGCCACCGCGGAGGTCTGCGAGTACTGCGTGAGCCGCGACGTGCCGTCGGGGTCATACAGATCCCAGTCGATGGCGAGATCGGCGGCGCCGCTGGCGAGGCCGGCCACCGGGACAGCGATCGTGGCCGGCGCGGCCGGGGTCGCCAGCAGGCCGTGATCGTCGAAAGTGAGGGTTCCTGTGCCGAGCGAGTAGGGAGTCCCCGGCGTTCCCGCGGTCACTTCGCCGCCCGGGATTGTCACCTCGTAGTCCCATGTGTTGGCAGCCGTCTTGGTGAAGTTCACCGTTACCACGTGGGCAGCGCCGATCGAGTCCACGACCTCAATGGGAGTCGAAAAGGACGCCGACGGTTCGCCGACGACCGCACTCGCGTTCAGATTCAGGTTGAGGGAGAACTCGGTGGTAGCGGACGGCGCGCGCAACGAGCCGACCGGTACGACGATAGTTCCGATCGGAGCGTTCGTGTCCACCACGCCGCCGCTCTCGGTCCATCCCTGCACCTGGTCGCCGGTCGCGGTCAACAGGTTGCCTTCCTCGTCCACCCGGAAATTGCCCGCCCGTGTGAGCAGCGTCGCTCCGGTATAGTCGCGGACAATGAAGAAACCGTCTCCCTGAATCGCCGCGTCCAGATTTCCGCCGCTCGATTGCAGCGCGCCTTGTGAGAACTGGCGGATGGTCAGCGGCCGCCCGGTACCCAGACCGACCTGAGTCTCGCCCAGACCGAGCGCCTGCGTCACCAGGTCGTGGAAGACCACTGTGCTCGCCTTGAAGCCCGGCGTACTCAGGTTCGCCAGGTTGTTGCCGACGACGTCGACTGCCGTCGCGTGCGCACTCAGCGAAGAGAGCGCCGTCGAGAATGCCGTGAATGCCATCTGATCTCCTCTTGTTCTCTACGCCGGGGTGCTGGCCGGCGTGTCCGCGGCCGGGTTGAGCGCCGCCTGCATGTCGTCGCGCAGCCCTTCCACTTCCTGCCGCATCGTGATCATCTGTTCCAACTCACTGAACTGGGCGAGCTGTGTCAGAAACTGGACACCGTCGGCAGGGTTCAACGGGTTCTGGTTTCGGATCTGCGCCACCAGCAGACGCAGGAAGGCGTCCTTGGTGGCGACCTGGCTGACGTCCTTGTTGTCCGCCGAAGCCGAGGCGTCTCCGGCACCGGAATCGGCGGCGGTCGTACGAATGTTCGGATCGCTCGAAATTGTCATTGAGTCTTACTCCTGTCCGTTCTCATTCCGTAGATGGAAGTACGGATCGAAGACCTCACCCCGGCTCTGGCCGTCATGCTGGTGGCGCCGACGGCCGCCTTCCTCCCCTTGCTGCCAGCCCGAGCCGCGCTGGCCGCCGGGATTCCTCTCCTGGCCGTCTGCCACCGGCCGCTCGTCCCGCCGTGCGGACGCCTCCGACGCATCGATCCTGGAGGGCCGCCAGACCTCGGCCTCGAGCCCGTTTTCCTGCAGCCGCCCGACCAATTCGGGAAGACCGTCACGCAGACGGCCGGCCAGCCCTTCATTGCGGGCGCGCACGTCAACCCGCAGTGCTCCGGACTGCTCCGCGACGCGCACTTCGACCCGCTCTTCCCCGCCTTCGGCCACACGCAACGAGATTTGCCGCGCGGCTGCTCCGCGGTACGTCTCGGGCATCCGCCGCACAGCAACCTCCGGCGGCTCCGTCCCATCGAATCCGGCCGCCAGCCGCCCGGGCCGCGCCGTTTCCGCCTGGACAGGCCGGCCGGGCCTCGCCGTCGGGGCCGCCGCGACGGCAATCGGGTCCTCCGGCGATAGCATTGGCGTATCCACTTGGGTTGCGCGGCGGGTCCGTTCGCCGGCCGAGTGTTCCAGGGGTGCGGGCGCCGCCTCCATGTCCGCCGTCGCATCGCGATCCGCTTCGACGATGCGCATGGAGAAGGCGGGTTTCGCATCCGCAACCGGCGGCTCCTCGCCCGGCGCCGTCCGGATCGTCAACGCTGGATGCAACGCCGGCCGCTGGGCCGCGGTCCGTCCGGTTTCGGCCGGCGGCGGGGCATCGAACGGAACGGCGGGCACCGAGACGATCGGAGGAACCGGTGACTCCGGCGGACGGTCCTTCTGAGGCTTCGATTCCACGGGTGGTTCAACGTGCAAGAGCCCGGCGGAGGACGGGGGAAGGACGGACGGCCGGGAAGCCACGCCAGCCGTCTCTCGGACATCCGCGTTTCCGGGGTCGGGGCACTTCACAGTAAAGGCCGAGCTGGACCGCGGCACGTCTCGTGTGCCGGAAGATGCAGGCGGCAGGTCCG
>JAEHDI010000730.1 GCA_016880505.1 Bryobacterales bacterium
ATTTTGCAAGCATGTAATTTTTGGTTGACTTATGTTGTGGCTATGTTATACTAGCCTCAACTATCTCGGGGAGGATCACGATGGCTACCCACGGCTACGCACATGGTTTACCTCCACGGCAGGGACTCTACGATCCCGGTCAGGAGCGGGACGCTTGTGGGATCGGCTTCGTCGCCAACATTCAGGGCGTGAAGTCGCACGACATCATCGAGAAGGGTATCCAAATCCTCCTCAACCTGAAGCATCGAGGAGCGGCCGGTTGTGACAAAGACACGGGGGACGGCGCTGGTCTTCTGATTCAGATCCCTCACGAGTTTTTCGCCCGGGAGTGCTCGGCCCTGGGTTTCGCACTGCCGCCGGCGGGAGAATACGGCGCCGGCATCGTATTCCTGCCGGTGGAACGCCACGACCGGCTGCACTGTGAGGGAATTATCGAGCGGATCATCCGCGAAGAGGGTTTGCGGGTCCTGGGCTGGCGCGACACGCCGGTCGAGGCGGACGCGATCGGCCGGATCGCCCGCGCCTCACAGCCGTACATTCAGCAGATCTTCGTCGGACGTGCGCCGGGCATGACGCAGGAGGCCCTGGACCGCAAGCTCTACGTCATCCGCAAACGGGCCGAGGCGGAAATCGCCGGCTCGGACATCAAAGAAAAGGGCTTCTTCTACATCCCGTCGCTGTGCTCGCGTACTATCGTCTACAAAGGCCTGCTTCTGGCGCCGCAGATCGCTCAATTCTATGGGGAACTGTCCGACCCCGAAGTAGCCAGCGCGCTTTGCCTTGTGCATCAGCGTTTCTCGACCAACACTTTCCCCACCTGGCAGCTTGCCCACCCGTTCCGGTACATCTGTCATAACGGCGAGATCAACACCCTCCGCGGCAACGTGAACTGGATGTATGCCCGGCAGAAGGTGCTCGCTTCGGAATTGTTCGGCGAGGATCTCCCGAAACTCTTCCCCATCGAGGCCCCGGGCGGCAGCGACTCGGCGATGTTCGATAACGCGGCGGAGTTGCTCCTCCTTTCGGGCCGGAGTTTGCCGCACGTGATGGCGATGCTGATTCCGGAAGCGTGGGACCAGGATCCCACCATGCATCCGGACAAGCGCGCCTTCTATGAGTACCACGCGTCGCTGATGGAGCCTTGGGACGGCCCGGCCGCCATCGCCTTCACCGACGGGCGAGTCATCGGGGCCACGCTCGACCGGAACGGGCTCCGCCCGGCCAGGTATCTGGTTACCCACGACGGCCTGCTGATTATGGCCTCCGAAACCGGCGTGCTGCCGATTCGCCCCGAAGACATCCGCCACAACGGCAGGCTTCACCCCGGCCGGATGCTGCTTGCGGATCTTGAGGAAGGCCGCATCATCCCGGACCAGGAGATCAAGGAGCGACTCTGGTCGCGGCGGCCGTACGCCGAGTGGATCCGGGAGAATCAAATCACGCTCGACAAGCTGCCGGCACCTCCGCGCTGGCACCCAACGGAGTTCGAAACCATCCTCCAGCGGCAACGCGCCTTCGGATACACCGACGAGGACCTGAAGTTCATCCTGGGACCGATGGCGGTCAAAGGCGAGGAACCCGTCGGCTCCATGGGGACCGATACGCCGCTCGCCTGCCTCTCCGACAAGCCGCAGCCGCTGTTCCACTACTTCCGTCAGCTCTTCGCACAGGTCACCAATCCCGCGGTCGACCCGATCCGCGAAGAGCTGGTCATGTCGCTGACGAGCTACATCGGGACCGAGCGCAACATCCTCGACGAAACTCCGCTCCACTGTCACACCCTCAAGCTCCCGCACCCGATCCTGACGAACTACGACCTCGAAAAGCTTCGTCGGGTGTCGTGGGGCGACTTCCTGGCGACAACCCTGCCGATGCTCTACCGCGTCGATGGCGGAGAAGTGGAGCTCGAACGCGCCGTGACGGGTCTCTGCCGCCGCGCCTCGCTCGCCATCAAGAACGGCTACAGCCTGTTGATCCTGTCCGACCGCGGCGTCGACGAGGAGTACGCGCCGATCCCGAGTCTTCTGGCGCTTTCAGCCGTGCATCATCACCTCATCCGCGAGGGAACTCGGACCCAGGTGGCGCTCATCGTGGAGTCGGGCGAGCCGCGCGAGGTGATGCACCTGTCCCTCCTCATCGGCTATGGCGCCAGCGCGGTGAATCCCTATCTCGCAATCGAAACTCTCGAGGACATGTGCCGGCGGGGAATCCCCGGTCTCTCGTTTGAAACGGCGCTAAAGAACTTCAAGAAGGCTGTCAACAAGGGACTGCTGAAGGTTTTTTCGAAGATGGGCATCTCGACGCTCCAGAGCTATCGCGGCGCCCAGGTCTTCGAGGCGATCGGCCTGAACCAGGATCTGGTGGACAAGTACTTCACCGGCACAGCGTCCCGGATCGAAGGCGTGGGTCTGGACGTCCTCGCCCGCGAGGCGAAGGAGAAACACGGCCACGCGTTCCAGCCGCTGACCGAGTCCGACACCGAGCTTGCCGTGGGCGGCAACTATCACTACCGGGTGCTGGGGGAGTACCACCTGTTCAACCCGATGACCGTCAGCAAGCTTCAGCAGGCGGTCCGTTCGGAAACGTACGCGACCTTCAAGGAGTATTCCGATCTCGTCAACCGGCAAACCCGCCAGCTCTGCACCCTTCGCGGTCTGATGGATTTCCGGCCGGCCGAGCATCCGATCTCTGTCGAGGAGGTTGAACCGGCGCGAGAGATCGTGAAGCGCTTCGCCACCGGAGCCATGTCGTTCGGCTCCATCAGCAAGGAGGCGCACGAGACACTGGCGATCGCCATGAACCGCATCGGAGCGCGGTCCAACACGGGCGAGGGCGGGGAAGACGAAGCGAGGTTCCAGCGCGATCCCAACGGCGACTGGCGGCGCAGTGCCGTCAAGCAGGTGGCTTCCGGCCGCTTCGGCGTGACCGCGAACTACCTCATCAACGCCGACGAGCTCCAGATCAAGATCGCCCAGGGCGCCAAGCCCGGCGAGGGCGGCCAGCTTCCCGGTCACAAAGTGGACGAAGTGATCGCGCGCGTGCGGCACTCGATTCCAGGGGTGCCGCTCATCTCGCCGCCTCCTCACCACGACATCTACTCGATCGAGGACCTCGCGCAGTTGATCTACGACCTCAAGAACGTCAATCCGCGTGCGCGGATTTCGGTGAAGCTCGTGGCCGAGGTTGGTGTCGGTGTTGTGGCGGCGGGCGTGGCCAAGGCGCATGCGGACGTCGTGCTGATCAGCGGCGACAGCGGGGGCACGGGCGCCTCTCCTCTGACCTCCATCAAGCACGCCGGCATCCCCTGGGAGCTTGGGCTCGCCGAGACACAGCAGGTACTGGTCATGAACGATCTGCGCAGCCGCATCCGAGTTCAGACCGACGGCAAGCTCTCAACCGGCCGCGATGTCGCCATTGCCGCCCTGCTCGGAGCCGAGGAGTTCGGGTTCTCGACGGCTCCACTCGTCTCGATGGGTTGCATTATGATGCGCAAGTGCCATCTGAACACGTGCCCGGTCGGCGTGGCCACACAGGATCCGGCGTTGAGGCGCAAGTTCAGCGGGACACCGGAGAACGTGATCAACTACTTCTTTTTCGTCGCCGAGGAGCTTCGTGAGCTGATGGCGCAGATGGGCTTCCGTACGGTCGACGAGATGATCGGGCGCGTCGATATGCTGAAGATGCGCGACGCGATCGACCACTGGAAGGCGCGCGGCCTTGATTTCTCGGCGATCTTCCACAACCCCGAGGTGCCGCAGCGCGTCGGGCGGCGCTGCCTGATCGCTCAGGACCACGGCCTCGAGCGGGCCCTCGATCACAAACTGATCGAGCTCGCCCACGGTGCGATCGAGAACGGCACGCCCGTCGAGCTTGAGTTGCCGATCAAGAACGTTCACCGGACCGTCGGCGCAATGCTCAGCGGAGAGCTCGCACGCCGGTATGGATCGCAAGGGCTCCCGGACGACACGATCCGGCTGCGCTTCTCCGGCTCGGCCGGGCAGAGTTTCGGCGCATTCCTGGCAAAAGGGATAACGTTCGTTCTCGAAGGCGACGCCAACGATTACACCGGCAAGGGATTGTCGGGCGGCAGGCTCGTCGTTTTCCCGCCGCGAACGTCAACGTTCGTGCCGGAGGAGAACATCCTGGTCGGTAACGTTGCACTCTACGGCGCCACCAGTGGCGAAGCCTACTTCAACGGCCGGGCGGGCGAACGGTTCGCCGTGCGGAACTCCGGCGCCACCGCGGTCGTCGAGGGGGTTGGAGATCATGGCTGCGAGTACATGACAAAAGGGGTGGTGGTCGTTATCGGCCGCACGGGGAAGAATTTCGCCGCCGGCATGACGGGCGGCATCGCCTACGTGCTGGACGACACGTCTGAGTTCTCTTCGGCGCTGTGCAATACGGAAAGTGTCGATCTGGAAGCCGTTCCCGAAGGCGCCGAGGCCGATAGCCTCCAGCAGATCGTAGCGCGCCATTTCCAGGCAACTGGAAGCCCGCGGGCGGGATGGGTGTTGGAGAACTGGGAATTTGTGCTCCCGAAATTCGTGAAGGTTTTTCCTCACGAGTACAAGCGCGTACTGGGAATCCCGCGAGCGAGCGGGCAGCCACGGACGATCCTGCCGCTCCCGGGTCCGGGAATCCAGCCGCCGGCGCAAGCGGTCTTGGGTGGGGACTAGGAAGGTGAACCATGGGCAAGGTGACCGGATTCCTTGAATACGCGCGTGACGTTCCACAGCGGCGCCCGGTAAGCGAGCGTGTCAACGACTGGTTCGAGATCTACCTCGACTTTCCGGAGGAGAAAGTTCGCACGCAAGGCGCCCGTTGCATGGACTGTGGCGTCCCCTTCTGTCATACCGGCTGCCCGCTGAACAACATCATCCCGGATTGGAACGATCACGTCTTCCAGGACCGCTGGAGGGACGCGATTCGCGTCCTCCATTCGACAAACAATTTTCCGGAGTTCACCGGCCGCGTCTGTCCGGCGCCTTGCGAGCCCGCCTGCGTCCTCGGCATTAACGAACCTCCGGTGACGATCAAGGTCATCGAGAAAACGATCATCGACCACGCGTTCCGCCTCGGGTGGATTCATCCGGAGCCTCCGGAGCGCCGGACCGGGAAGAAAATTGCGGTCATCGGCTCGGGTCCGGCCGGCCTGGCGGCGGCGCAGCAACTCAACCGCGCCGGCCACTGGGTGACCGTGTTCGAGAAAGCGGACAGGATCGGTGGTCTCCTGCGCTACGGTATCCCGGACTTCAAGCTCGAGAAACGGCATATCGATCGCCGGCTCGAGCAGTTGGCGGCGGAGGGCGTCCGCTTCCAGACCCGCGCCCACGTCGGCCACAACGTCCCGGTAGAGGACTTGCGGGAAGAATTCGACGCCATTCTCTTCGCTATCGGCGCCGAACAACCGCGGGACATGAATGTTCCCGGCCGCGAGCTGAAGGGCATCCATTTCGCGATGGACTTTCTGCCGCAACAGAACAAGCGGATCGCCGGCGACGCGGAGATCCTCGCAGATCCGACCCGCCTCGCTGAGCCGATTCTGGCGACCGGCAAGCGCGTGGTGATCATCGGAGGCGGTGACACCGGCGCCGACTGCCTCGGGACTTCACACCGGCAGAAGGCCCTGTCGGTGCATCAGTTCGAGATTCTGCCGCGCCCGCCGGAGGAGCGTTCTACTTCGACTCCGTGGCCGCTGTGGCCGCTCCAGTTGCGCACGGAGAGCTCGCACGAGGAAGGCGGCATCCGGGAGTGGAGCGTGGCAACCACTGGTTTCTCGGGCGACGAGGATGGCAACGTGCGCAAGCTTCATGGGGTGCAGGTCGGTCCGCCCCCAAAGTTCGAAGCGCTGCCGGGCACCGAGTTCACCTTCGACGCCGACCTGATCCTTCTTGCCATGGGATTTCATGGTCCGGTCCGAAATGGAGCGATCGAAGCGCTCGGCCTCGAACTTGACCAGCGCGGCAACGTGCGCACCGACGAGAACTACATGGCCTCGCTGCCTGGTGTCTTCGCTGCCGGTGACGCGCGCCGCGGTCAATCACTCGTGGTGTGGGCGATCGCGGAAGGCCGCCAGGCGGCCAAGGCCATCGACCGTTTCCTCACGGGAGAGACAAAGCTTCCGTAGAGATGCCTCCGGCGCGATCGGTTGAGATCAACGCCGCCGGATTCGGCGCCACTTTTTCCTCGCCCGTCCTCGCCGACCCGGTACAGTATCATGGAAAAAATGACATCGCCATCCTCAACACGCCAGGAACAATCCGTAAGAGATACGGTAATGGAGTTGGAGAGAGCGTACGTTCTCCAGAACTACAGCCGGTTGCCGATCGTCATTCATCGCGGCAAGGGCTGCTACGTCTATGATTCGGACGGTAAGCGCTACCTGGATCTCATCACCGGGATCGGCGTAAACGCCCTTGGCCACGCACATCCCCGCATTCTGAGAGTGATTCGCGAACAGGCTTCACTGCTGATCCACTCGTCGAACCTGTATTACCACGAGTATCAGGGGCCGCTGGCGAAGAGATTGTGCGAGATCAGCGGCCTCCAGCGTGCCTTCTTCTGCAACTCCGGCACGGAGGCTATGGAAGGCGCGCTGAAGATGATCCGATCGCACGGTACGAAGATCAACCCGGAGAAACACGAAATCATATCGCTCGACAACTCGTTTCACGGCCGGACACTCGGTGCGATTTCCGTGACCGGCCAGGCCAAGTACCGGAAGGACTTTGAACCGCTTCTGTCCGGCGTGAAATTCGTCCCTCCGAATGATTCCGCGGCCCTCGATGCGGCGTTCAATGACCGCACGGCCGGCGTCGTTCTGGAGTGGATTCAGGGCGAAGGCGGTGTCCGCCCGCTGCCCGTCGAGTATGTCCGTCATGCGAAGGAACTGGCCGAACGGCATAACGCATTGCTGGTCTTTGACGAGATCCAGTGCGGCGTGGGACGGCCCGGGACTTACTTCGCCTACCAGCTTGCTGAGCCGGTGATTCTGCCCGACGTGACGGTGGCCGCAAAGCCGCTTGCTTGCGGTCTTCCTCTCGGAGCGGTCATGGCGAACGACAAGGCGGCCGCGTCAATTGGTCCCGGCATGCACGGCACGACGTTCGGGGGAGGCCCGCTCGCCTGCCGGGTTGCTCTCGAGTTCCTCGACATCCTCCAGGAGCAGTTGACCCACATTCACCACGTCGGAGGCTATTTCCGCATGGAGCTCTCCGAACTCGCGCGCCATCATTCCTTCATCAAGGATGTCCGCGGCTTCGGGCTGATGATTGGCGTCGAGTTGGAAATGCCCGGTAAACAGATCGTGACTGACGCGATGGAGGAAGGGTTGCTCATCAACTGCACGCAGGAGAACGTGCTGCGATTCCTTCCGCCTTACATCATCACGGAACCTGAGATCGACCGGGCCGTCAAAGTACTCGCGAAGATCTTCAAGAGAGTCAAGCCCCCTGCAGCCGGCGAAACCGCCGGGGCGTGACTCGATGCCTGCGGTTGTGTTGCCCGCGTGATGCGGCCGAGGGCCGGTAACTACAGCAACTCCTCCCGCTTCCGTTTTTCCAGGAGCTTGACGATGTTGCCGACTTGCTGAGAACGGGACCGGTCGGCGATCAGAAGGGCGTCCGGAGTGTCAACGACCACCAGGTTCTCGACTCCGAGCAGTGCGATCAGCCGGCCCTGCGACTCGACGTAGTTGCCCCGGCTCGCTTCGAGCAGCGTATCCCCAAGCGTGACGTTGCCCTCAGCGTCGCGCGGAAGCAGTTCGTAGACTGCGTTCCAACTTCCGACATCGTCCCACCCGACGTCGTCGGACGCCAAGCCGGTTACGCCGGAGGCCCTCTCCATTACGGCATAGTCGACTGAGATGTTCTCGCACAGCGGGTATGTCTCGGCGAGAGCTCCGGCGAAGCGGCGGCTGGAGAAGGGCGGTAGCGCCGCAAGCAAGGCGGCGGTTTTGGGCAGAAATCTCCGCAGAGCGTCGAGGTACACTTCCGCACGCCAGAAGAACATGCCCGCGTTCCAGTAGAACCGGCCCGCGGCGAGGAATTCACGAGCTGTCTCGATGTCGGGTTTTTCGCGGAACTGTCGAACCGGCAAGGCTTCAAGACTGCCCGGACGGACACCCCTGGGAAACTCGATATAGCCGTACCCGGTCTCCGGCCAGCGCGGTTGCATGCCGAGCACCGCGATGCGCCCACGGTCCCCTTCTCGGAACGCTGGAGTGAGCAGGCGTCTGTAGCGAGCCGGTCTGCTCACCACATGATCCGCCGGAAACACACCCATGACGGCGTCGGGATCGATGGAGCGGAGGATGTGCGCGGCCAGGCCGATACAGGGCGCCGTGTTGCGTTGCGCCGGCTCCGCGATGATCTGTCGCCTCGGCACTTCCGGCAACTGCCGGACGATCTCGGCGCGGAGGTAGTCGTTCGTGAGGACCCAGATTCTATCCGGAGGGATGAGCGGCTTCAACCGGTCGACGGTGTCCTGGACGAGGGACCTCTCTCCGAAGAACCGTAGCACCTGTTTGGCGTTGCCGCGGCGGCTCCGGGGCCAGAAACGCGTGCCCCTCCCCCCGGCCATGATCAGGCCGTAGTAGTTCGCCTTCCTCATCGGCCTATCCTGTCAGTTGTCGAAAGAGTGCCCGCGGATCAGCTTGAAGGTTCTGCGCCATCGCGTCTTGGTGAAGAAATTCTGGAGCAGATCGATCGCGTGATCCAGGCTGATGGTTGAGCTTGCCAGCCGCTCGGTCGGCGCGTCGTAAGACCAGTAGATGATGAGCGGCTTTCCAATGATGTTCTCCCGCGGGACGAAGCCCCAGTACCGGCTGTCGAAAGACGAGTCGCGGTTGTCTCCCATCGCGAAATAACTGCTGGGTGGAACGACAATTTCGCTATTGACCACGTGTTTCTCCAGCATCTCCTGGGCAGCTTCGGAGATCCTCGTGTTCGGCTCGCTCGGGAAATTGTCGCGATAGGAATCGATGTACTCCGTCTTGAAGTAGGTGTACGGCTCGTTCAGCTTTTCGCCGTTTCGGAACACCTGCTTGTTGCGGATATGGATACGGTCTCCCGGGATGCCGACCACGCGCTTCACGTAGGTTTGCGTCACGTCCATCGGATACCGGAAGACGATAATGTCGCCGCGCTTGATCTCCTGGTACGGAAGAATGTATTTGCTGACGGGCCCCGCCGGGGCATAGGCGAGCTTGTCCACCAGCAGATGATCGCCGATCAATAGCGTATCTTCCATCGAGCCGGTCGGAATCACGAAAGCTTGGACCAGCGTCGTTGTCCCGAACAGCAGCAGGATAATCGTTACGGTCCATTCGGCGATGGTGCCGCGCGGTCGTTCGCCCGCCGGCTGATGTTTCCCGGCGGAAGCGTCGTCGGTCATAACGAGGTTGTCTTGATTCGCCACGATTCCTCGCAAATTCTCATTGTACCGGAAGGATCGCACCCTCGACGCGGTCTCAAGTCTTTGGACCGCGAATCAACTGCGACAGCTCCACGAGGGATATGTAGAGGTTCACCAACCCGATTCCACTTACGGCGCCGCGGAAATACGGGCTTGTCCACACCACGTACCACTGAGCGCTCGTGCCGGAAAAAAGATTCTGGCTCCAGGTCTCGTGCCACGGCAGAATGAGCAGGAACCCTCCGACCTCCGCGCAGAAGACCGCCAGCAGCACTCTTGCGAGAATCCTGTACCACCGATGCCCCTGAGGTTTGTTGTTCGCCGGCATCTCGGTTGCTGGCAGTGCGCCCACCGGTATCTTTGGGCCTCCTAGCGGCATTGGCCCGCTGCCTCCGTGCTGCATAGCGGAAGTTTCATCTGGTCCCCGAAACGGAACCTCCGGACGGGCCCGAACGTAAAGCGGTGCATCGGGGTTGGACCGAACGCCTCCAGTGCCTGGACGTGCTCCGGTGTTGGGTATCCTTTGCCTGCCCGAAACCCGTACTGCGGGTACACCGCATCCCACTCGTCCATGCAGGCATCTCGATGCACCTTGGCCAGAATCGACGCGGCGGCGATGGAGCGGCATCGGCAGTCGCCTTTCACCAGCCCGTCTTGCGGAATGGGAAGATCCACCGACACGGCATCGATCAGCAGGAAATCCGGGCGCACCGCAAGCCGTTCCACCGCCCGCTTCATCGCGAGTCGTGAGGCCTGAAGGATGTTGATCTGGTCGATCTCCTCCGCCTCGGCGGACGCCACCGCCCATGCCAGGGCAAAACGGCGAATCTGTTCAGCCAGAACCTCGCGTTTCCCGGCGGCTAGCTGCTTGCTGTCTCGCAGCCCGCGGATCGGGTGATCCGGCGAGAGAATAACGGCCGCCGCGAAAACCGGCCCGAACAGCGAGCCCCGGCCTGCTTCGTCGATGCCCGCAACCATGGCATAGCCCCTCGACCGGAGCATTCGCTCGTGGCTGCTGTCGCAGCGGATGCGAGCTGTTGCGGCCCCCGCCAAGTTATTCGCGCTCGCGCAGTCTTGCCGCCTTGCCTCGAAGGCCCCGAAGGTAATACAGCTTCGCCCGGCGTACCCGGCCGGTGCGAACTACGTCGATGTGGTCGATCACCGGAGCGTTCAGCGGGAAGATTCGTTCCACACCGTGGCCGAAGCTGATCTTTCGAACGGTAATGGACTCGCCCATTCCGGCATTCTTGCGTGCGATGACCGTTCCCTCGAAAGCTTGAAGCCGCTCCTTGTCGCCCTCACGAATCTTCACGTGTACGCGAATCGTGTCGCCCGGCCGGAAATCGGGGGCGTCCGTCCGCTTTTTCTTGACGATGAATTTTTTCAACAACGTGTCGCTCATGACTGTGCTACCTTCATTTTCTCCAACAGATCCGGACGGAGCCGCGCCGTTTTCTCCCGGGCCGCTCTGCCGCGCCATCGCCGGATCTCTTCGTGATTACCGCTCAGTAATACCTCTGGCGCGCTCCAGCCGCGAAACTCCGCGGGTCGCGTGTAATGCGGGCAGTCCAGTACTCCCAACTGCCCGTCCTCGCCCGTAAACGATTCAAACACGGCCGAGTCCTCATTGCCGAGGACGCCCGGCAGTAGCCTCGCCACGGCGTCAATCACCACGGCCGCTGCAAGTTCGCCGCCGCTCAACACATAGTCGCCGATTGAAATCTCTTCGTCGGCGAGGTGCTCGGCAACGCGCTCGTCTACACCCTCGTAGCGGCCGCAGATCAGAAGTAACTCCTCGCAACCGCTCAGCCGCTTCGCCGCCGGCTGGTCAAACAGCCTGCCCTGGGCGGAAAGCAGAATCACCTTCCGGCCGGCCTCCCGCTCGGGCAAGATCGACTCCACCGCGAGAAAAATGGGCTCTGCCTTGAGCACCATTCCCTCGCCGCCGCCGAACGGCCGGTCATCGACCGTTTTGTGCCGGTCGAAGGTCCAGTCGCGCAGGTTGTGAACCTGGACGCTGAGGATCCCGGACTCGGCCGCCCGCGCCACTACACCGTGCTCTAACGGTCCCCGAAAGAACTCCGGAAAGATCGTGAGCACATGAAACTTCATCTGCGATTCAGTTCCTTCAGTCCATCCGGCAGCCTGACTCCGATCTGCCTCTTCTCCAAGTCAATGTTCACGCAGATGGACCGGGCAAACGGAATCAACACTTCCTCGCCGTCCGCGGTTCGCACGTCCAGCAACCCGCTGCCACCGAACTCCTGCCAGTTTGCCACCTTCCCGACAGTACTTCCGCTGTCGGCGTCGATAACCTCACAACCCACCAGGTCATCGTGGTAGTATTCGCCGGGTGGAAGTTGATACCGCTCCGTCCACGGGACCCGGATCTCGGCTCCGCGCAACCGCTCGGCCTCCGAGATTGTGTCAATCCCGCGAAACTTGAAGACCACCCGTCCGCGGTGCTCCCATACCGATTCGACCTCGTATGGCGACCCGCCTATTGCGGATCCGTCTGCACCGAACAAATACACTTTTTCCAGCCGAGCAAGCCGCTCGATGCGGTTGCTCATCGGAACGGTCGCCACTTCGCCGCGATTGCCGCGAGAATTCACGATCGCGGCGACTGTAACCCACCGTCCCCCAGTGCCGGTGCCAGGGCTTGAAAGCAGGTCCTACTCCAGAATTTCCAGCGTAAACCGCCGGTTTAACTTCATTCCGGCAGCACCGAGGATGGTCCTGATTGAGCGTGCGGTTCGCCCCTGCTTTCCGATGACTTTTCCCAGATCACTTGGGGCGACTTTCAGCTCCAGAACCGTCACCTGCTCGCCTTGTACTTCGCGCACGGCAACTTGGTCTGGGATGTCGACCAGCGCTTTCGCGATTTCTTCAACCAATTCTTTCATCCCCGCCATCCCTGCGCCTCCTACTCAGCCCAAATGATACCATTCCCGCAGGAAGCGTTGCGCTTTCACCACGCGGGATCAGTTGACAGATTCTGTAGCAGGTGCGGGCTCCGGCTGCGCCTTCAGCAGTCGGGCCACGGTGTCCGACGGTTTCGCGCCGGACTTTAGCCAGTGAGCAATCCGCTCCTGGTCCAATTGAATGGTCGCTGGCTTGGTCTGAGGCTTGTAGTAACCAACGACCTCCACCGACCGCCCGTTTCGCGCCCGATCTTTCTCAATTACAACAACCCGGTAAGAAGGTTTCTTTTTGGCGCCAAACCGCGCCAGTCGTATCATCAGCATGTTTTCTTGAACTCCGCAAGTCTTGCGGCGGTCGGGTTTTCATCCCCCGAAGGCAGGCAACTTGAGCTTCCCGAGCCGTTTGCCCATGAATCCGCCGGAAAAAGTCTTCATCATCTTGCGCGCTTGCGCATATTGCTTGAGTAACTGATTGACTTCCTGGACCGTCGTGCCGCTCCCCCTGGCAATCCGCCGCCGCCGGGTACCGTTAATAATCATGTGGTTCGCCCGTTCCTTCGGCGTCATGGAGTCGATGATGGCGACGACGCGGACGATCTCTTTCTCGTCCACCTTCACATTCTTCAGGTCCTTCAGCGGTCCTACTCCCGGCATCATCGAAAGAATCGAATCCAGCGGTCCGAGTTTCTTCAGTTGTTTGAGCTGATCGCGGAAGTCTTCGAGCGTGAACTCATTGTCGATGAGCTTCCGCTGCATCTCCTCGGCGTTCTTCTGGTCAATGCTCTCCTCCACCTTCTCGATGAACGAGAGCACATCACCCATTCCGAGGATCCGCGACGCAACCCGGTCCGGGTGGAACGGTTCCAGCGCGTCGAAGTTTTCGCCAACGCCGACAAACTTGAGCGGCTGTCCGGTAACGTGGCGTATCGACAGCGCCCCGCCGCCACGGGCGTCACCGTCCATTTTGGTCAGGATCGCTCCGGTGATGCCGAGCCGCTTGTGAAATTCATCGGCGGACTTTACCGCATCCTGCCCCGTCATGGCGTCGGCGACGAACAGGATCTCCGAGGGGGACAGTAACTGCTTCAGTTCCTGCAGTTCCGTCATCAACTGCTCGTCGATGTGCAGCCGCCCCGCGGTGTCCACAAGGACCACGTCCCTGCCGGTCTGGATGGCCTCGCGGCGGGCCGACTTCGCCAGCTCCGCCGGCGTCTTCTCTTCCGGAGCTCCTTCGTAAATCGGCAGCCGGATGTCTCTGGCGATCACCGCCAATTGCGCCCTGGCGGCCGGGCGGTAGACGTCCACCGAGACCATCAGCGGCAAATGACCGTTCCGCGAAAGCCAGCGGGCCAGTTTGCCGGTCGTGGTCGTCTTTCCAGAGCCCTGGAGACCCACGATGAGAATCATCGTCGGCGGCTCATTCGCGAACCGCAGCCGGGACTGGTGGCTGCCGAGAAGCTTTACCAGCTCCTCTTGGACGATCTTCACCACCTGTTGGGTCGGAGAGAGCGCCGTCAGCACTTCCTCGCCCATCGCCTTCTGCCTGACGCCCTCCAGAAACTGTTTGACTACTTTGAAATGGACGTCGGCCTCCAGCAGCGCGACGCGGATCTCCCGCAGCGCCGCTTCCATGTTTTCGGGCGTCAGCTTGCCTTCGCCGCGCAGGTTTTTGAAGACCCGCTGTAGCTTATCGGAAAGATTCTCGAACATGATCGAGGTCCGAACGAACGACCCGGGGTGAGCGCAGGCCGACTGCGACTCTTCTGGGGTGTCTATTCATTATAAAGGGCTTGCCACCCGCTTGTCAGCAGAGGCCGGATTCCTACTGAAACTGCCGCACGAAGCTCTCGAGCCGTCTGCTCAGATCCTCCAGCCCGCTTCGCAGGGATTCGACTTCCGCCTCGAGCCGAGTGATCCGCTCCTCCATCTCCGATCTCGCGCCAAGCCGGGCTTCGGATCCACTTGCCGCCTCAACCTCCGTGACGGATACTTCTCCGCCCAGGAGGTGTGCGTACCGGACTTCCCTCATGCCCGCTTGCCGGGGCAGTTGTACAACCAACGGCTCGGGCTGCCACTCGATCAGCCTCCGCAGGCAGGATTCGACGGATTCCAGGGCGTCGAAAGCGTGCAGCCTCTGCGCTCGTGACTTCAGTTCCCCCGGTGTCTGCGGCCCGCGCAGCATCAGTTCACCGAGTATCGCCAGTTCCCGGTTGCCAAGATTCAGCGTCTCCGAGATGCGGTGACCGTATTTCGGGACGCGGTGCTCGCCTCCGGTCGTCACGAGAGCCAGTCTGCGCTCGCGTAGGCTGTCGGCGGCCTGGGAAACCGTCGCTTCGTCGTAGCTCACCGCGGGGTGCCGGTTCGACTTCTGGTTACAAGCGTTCACCAGGGCGTTCAGCGAGAGGGGGTAGTACTCCGGCGTCGAGAGGTCTTTCTCGATCAGTGCGCCCAGAACGCGCACCTCGACTTCGTTCAATGGGCTGAAGCTCACAAACGGTTCCCTTTCTTTCCAGTGGCCATTGTCGCCGCCAGCCTCATGGCGGCCTTCATGCTGCCCGAATCGGCGAGGTTCTTGCCTGCGATGTCGAAAGCGGTTCCATGGTCCACAGATGTCCGGATAATCGGCAGCCCCAAAGAGACGTTCACCGTATGCTCGAAATCGAGCAGCTTCATCGGAATGTGGCCCTGGTCGTGATACATCGCCACGACAAGGTCATACTCTCCCCGAACCGCGCGCAGAAATACCGTATCGGCCGGCGCCGGACCGATGCACTGGATCCCGCGCTGTATTGCTACATCGATCGCCGGCGCGATGAACCGAGCGTCCTCGTCGCCGAACAGCCCATGTTCACCGGCGTGCGGGTTCAGCCCGCACACTGCGATCCGCGGGTTTCTGAAACCAAGCAGCCGCATGGTCTCGTTGCCCAGTTCGATCGTCCGGAGTATCCGGGCAGGATCCAAATCGCACGCCTTCCGCAACGGTAAATGAGTCGAGACATGTATGACGCGTAGTCGGTCGCTGGCCAGCAGCATTCGGGACTCGCGGGCGCCGCTTAGTTCCGCGATGAACTCCGTGTGACCTGAGAAGCGAACCCCGGCCATGGTGACCGCTTCCTTGTTGAGCGGGGCTGTGACCATGGCGTCCGCGACGCCTGCCAGGCACAATTCCGTGGCCCTTCGGACGTATCCCAGCGCCGCCCGGCCGCAGGCGGCGCTCAGTCTCCCGGTCTCGCACTGTGAGGCTTCGAGTTGCCGCAAGTCTTCGAGACGCGCCGCGTCGGGCGACGGCATTCCGAGTCCGGTGAGCGCCTCTGCCTGCCGGATCACCCAGGCGTCCCCTACCACGATCCAGCGCGCGAGACACGTCACGCTTTCGTCGGCCAGGGCCTTGATTACGACCTCCGGGCCGACCCCCGCCGGATCGCCGATGGTCAGTGCTACTGTCGGTTTCTCGTTCATTCCGTCGCCGCCAGAAAATCCGCCACCCGTACCAGAGCGTCTATTTCGCCGAACCCGCCGGCTTTCGTGGCCACAGCCGTCCCGCCGGCAGACCCGCCGATGAGGCGTCCCCACGGAATACCGGGCAGGATCTCACGCTCCAACCGGATTCCTCTCGCTTCCAGCAACCCGCACACCATCAGCGCAGTGTCGCCACCCGTGAGCACAATTCCGCGGGCATCTTTCAGAATCGCAGAAAGGTCCGCGACGCGCGACGGAGACTGCTCCATCGAGATGCGCATGATCGGATACCGTCCACGGCGGTGCACCTCGACATACTCCGTCTGTCTGACTGTAACCGGGTTCGTGGAACCGACAATCAGCGCGATCCTTCTCCGGTCCGCCTCCAGATTGGGAACGCACGTTACCCCTGAATCGGTTGCTCGCCCCGTCAGACAGGCAGCCAGTTCGGCTGCCAGTCCCGCCGAGCCTGCAAGTAGAGGACGCGGCCGCATACCGCAAGCCGCGCGTGCGATGGCGGCGAGGTCGGCCCGCGAGATGGCGTCAAGTACAACTGTCGTCCCTGCCTCTTCTCGCAGGCCGCCGAGTTGGCTTGGCGCGCGCTGGACGAGCGTCTCTAGGCCCTGCTCGCGGAGTCGTTTCGCCACGTCGACTGTAGCGTCGGAGTCGCGGACGTGCAGAAGTCCGTTCATGACTGTCCGTCCCATCTCCGGAAAAGCCGGCGTCACGAAAGCCAGCGGGAATCCGCCCTCAATCCGGACGGTTTCGATCTCCGGTCCGAGGTTCCCAAGCAGCGTCGAGTCGATCTTCTTATAGAGAACCCTGGCCCCGGCTGCGTGGAGCGCACGGCAGGCGTGTCGCGCCTTCACCGCGGCGGTCTCGGCGGTGTCCCTCCGGCTATTGGTCGTGACAACCGTTACGTCGGCCGCCTCGATTTCCGCGTCCTCCGCATCGAGCCATACGATCGTCCGCAGCCCGCGCTGAGCGAACTGCACTCCCGCGTCGCACGCCCCCGTCAGATCGTCCGCGACGATGCCCCAGGGACCGTTATCCTCGAAATTCACTTTTCCTCGTGGACGTGATCACGCCGCTGGGCTTGCCCCGTGATCGCCCGGGCTCCGCGCCGGCGCGGCACGCTCGTCGAGCACCTCGCGGATGAGTGTCTTAAGTTGCTCGGGATCGGCTTGGCCCGGAGCCCCTGCCAAGTACAACGTCCGCTGCGGAAACGGGATCTCGATCCCGAGTTCGTCGAATCGCTTCTTGATGCGCCGGTTCATTTCGCGGCCGACGGTCCACTGCTGGATCGGCAACGTCTTGATTCGTGCCTTGATGATTACAGCGGACTCGGCGAATCGATCGACGCCGAGCACCTCGAGCGGCTCCAGGATGAGAACGCTGTACGGATCCTCCTTCATCATCTGGTCCGCGATGTCCTTCAAGACCGCCATGACCTTGTCAGTGTCTTCTTTGTAAGCCACGCCGATGTCGAGAACGTAGTAGGAATACTCGCGTGTCATGTTGGACAGGCTGGTGATGATGCCGTTCGGAAAGACATGAACCGTGCCATCCGCGCCGCGAAGCACGGTGGTGCGCAGATTGATCTCTTCCACCAGGCCGCTCGTCCCGTTGATGACGGCAACGTCATTCACTCGGACCTGGTTCTCGATGAGCATGAAAAGTCCGGAGATCGTGTCCCGCACCAGGTTTTGCGCGCCGAATCCGACCGCTAGGCCGACCACACCGGCGCCGGCAAGGATCGGGCCGATGTCGAATCCCGCCTCTTTCAGGCTCATCACCAGCGCGCCGGTCCAGATAAGCACCGATAGCGTTCGCCGGAAGATCCCACCCAGAGTCGCCGCCCGTTTCTCCAGCTCGCCGTTGTGTCCAGTGCCGCGCCGGACCATGGATTCCACGATCCGCTGCCTCAACTTCGGAACCCACTTGTTGATCATCCGCACAAGGATGAACGCCACCACCAGGATCATGACGATCCGGACCGCCGCGACGAGAGCCAGTGAGAGCCTGTCGAGCGAAAAGAGGGGCAGACTGCTCATGGGACCATCCTATCATCGGGGTCGTCATCGGACGCCGTGCTAGACGATCAGCATGCAGTCGCCGTAGGAGTAAAACCGGTATCCGGCATCCACGGCGTGACGATAAGCGGACAGGACCAGATCCTTTCCGGCAAACGCGCACACCAGCAGCAAAAGGCTGCTCCGTGGGAGGTGAAAGTTGGTCAGCATGGCGCCGGTGGCCTGAAATTCGAAGCCGGGGTAGATGTAGAGGTCGGTTTCACCGCCGTAACTCGCCATCCCGCCTCTCCTTGCGGCGCTTTCGATCGTCCGCACCGCCGTGGTGCCGGCGGCGACCAGGCGTCGCGCCTGCTTCATCGTGCGTGCGTCTTCCTCGCGGAGGTGGAAGGACTCCGGATGCAGCCGGTGCTGTTCCACGACCTCGGTGTGAATCGGCTGGAACGTTCCGAGACCGACATGCAGCGTGACGAAGGCCACTCCGGCGCCGGCGGTGCGGCACTGCTCGAGGACCTCCGGCGTGAAGTGCAGGCCAGCCGTCGGCGCGGCTACCGAACCTGTCTCGCGTGCGAATACCGTCTGGTAGCGCTCGCGATCCTCTGGTGAATCCGGGCGCCTGATATACGGGGGCAGAGGAACGTGGCCAGTCTCGTTCAGCCGATCGTAAATGTCTCCTTCGCAGCGGAAACGCACCGTTCGTTCCCCGTACGGCCCCCGCGCGAGGACCTCCGCTTCCAACACGTCGCTGAAACGGATACACTCCCCGACATGCATTTTCCGCCCCGGATGAACCAGCGCCAGCCAGGTCAGTGAGTCGCCTCCCACCGGATGCAAGAGAAACACTTCGACCTGTCCCGTCAAGTACTGCCATCGCTTCGGGTTTTTCTTCCCGATCGGCATCGCGCGCGCTCCCAAACGCCGGCCGAACAGTCGCGACGGGAACACCTTTGAATCGTTCAGGACGAGACAGTCACCCGGTCCGAGGAAGCTGGGTAACTCGCGGAACGTGCGATCCTCCCACCGCTCGTCCGCCCGATAGATGACGAGCATCCTGGAGGCCGCCCGGTCCTCCAGCGGCTGCTGTGCAATCCGCTCTTCGGGAAGGTGATAATCGAATTCAGAGAGGTTCATGGCCGCGAGCGATCGGCCGCTCTTTGCGGTCCACCCGTTAGGATAACAGCTTGAGAATTCTTGGCATCGAGACGTCCTGCGATGAGACAGCGGCGGCGGTGGTAGAAGACGGAACCACCATACGGTCGTCCGTCGTCTCCTCGCAGCTCGACACTCACGGCAAGTACGGCGGCGTAGTGCCGGAACTCGCCTCGCGCGAGCATCTCCGCGGAATCGTACCCGTCGTGAGGCTCGCTCTCGAACAGGCTTCCACGGACTACGATGGACTCTCCGCCGTCGCCGTGACCTCCGGCCCCGGGCTCGTCGGCGCGCTGCTGGTGGGCATGACCTACGCCAAGGCGATCTGCTTTGTTCGCGGCCTGCCCCTGATCGGCGTCAACCACATTGAGGGACACATACACTCGGTGATTCTGGAGGCCCGGCAGTCCGACAATCCGGTCGAATACCCGGCGCTCGCCCTCGTCGTCTCCGGCGGCCATACGCATCTGTTTGAAGTTCTTGAGGGATTCCACTACCGCTTGCTCGGTAAAACGCGTGACGACGCCGCCGGAGAGGCGTTCGACAAGGTAGCGAAACTGCTCGGCTTCACGTACCCAGGCGGCCCCGTCATCGACAGTCTCGCGCCG
>JAEHDI010000731.1 GCA_016880505.1 Bryobacterales bacterium
CGAAGAAGTTCACCTCGCGGGAGCAGGCGCTCGCTTACTGGGAGGAGATGATCGCGCGCGTCCGCGAAATTCCCGGCGTGAAGGCCGCCACGTTCGCGCAGTCCCTTCCGCTCACCGGTGACCATAACGTGATGTCCTGGCCGGTCGAAGGGTACCGCGTCACCCGGCCGGAGGATGGTCCGGCCCAATGGTCCCGCGTGGTGGAGCGGCAGTACTTCCGGACGATGCAAATCCCACTGCTTCGGGGGCGGCTGTTCAGCGAGCGTGACGACATGAGCTCGCCGAAGGTCGTCATCGTGAACGAAGCCTTCGCGCGCCACTACTGGCCCGGTCAGAATCCCATCGGTAAGCACATCGGCGGCGGTGAGGTTCCGGTGTTTGAAGTCGTTGGCGTCGTCGGCGACGTGCGACTCGAGGAGTCGACTAAAGCAGCGCCGCTCGAGGTACTTTTCCATTTCTTGCAGGGGCCGACGGGCCGCATCGCCCTGGCGTTGCGGGCGGATCCGTCGGTCTATCGCAGTCCGCTGCTGCTGGAGCCGGCCGTCCGGCGAGCCGTCATGTCGGTCGACAGCGCCCAACCCGTCACGCAATTCGCCGAGATGCGGCAGCTTATCTCGGACCGGATCGCGCCGAAGAGGCTTTCCGCGCAATTGATCGGGGCGTTTGCAACGTTGGCGCTGGTGCTGGCCGCGGTCGGCATCTATGGTGTGCTCTCGTTCTCTGTCGCGCAGCGGACGCACGAAATCGGCGTGAGGGTCGCGCTCGGCGCCCGGAGAGGGCAGGTGCTTGCCATGGTGGTCGGAGAGGCGGCCCTGCTCGCGGCCGTCGGCATCGGCCTCGGCATCGCCGCCGCGCTCGGTCTTACGCAGGTAATGAAGAACCTGCTGTTCGGGGTCAGCGAAACGGATCCGTGGATCTTCGCCGGAAGCGCCGCCGCCCTCCTCGCGATCGCGGTCGTGGCCTCCTTTGTCCCCGCTCACCGTGCCGCGCGCGTCGACCCGCTCGTGGCCCTGCGGCAGGAGTGACTAGGACCACTCTCGCAGGAAGCCGGAGAACTCACTCTTCGCTGATGGCTACGAGCACTGACTCGCCCGATCCCCCTTGGACAGTGACCGTCCTGACCAAGCCTACGTCCAACGCATAGTACTTTTCTTCGGCCACTTTGGGTTCTAACGGCGTACACTCTTTGGTGACCAGGACGTTGCCCTCCCAGGAGCCATAAGGTACGGAGGCCGATGCCGTCAGGCTAAGTACTTGAGCCATGTCCTCGGCAACTCCGTGGAGGTCCTCTTGGCGATACGCATCACCCACAAGCGGCTGGGCTTCCATGATGAAACCCGGCGTGGCGCCGTTCACGCCCGCTTCCCAGGAGCCCGCGGTCGATACTTGTACTCCCTTTTTGAACTCTCTTGTGTCTTCCCCCATGTACCAGACGTTGCCGTCCTTGTCCTGCGCATAGAAGTCGAATGTGTCCTCCACGACCTCGCCGCCAACCGACACGGTGTCCCTGACAACCACGCAATCCACTTGAAGGATGTTCTTGATGTCGTGGGTTAC
>JAEHDI010000732.1 GCA_016880505.1 Bryobacterales bacterium
GCAAACCGCTTGAGCTAACTTGTGAAGCCGGGCTGACTTCTGCCACGGGCAACCAGCTTGGGACCAGCGGACAACCTAGGAGAGCGCAAGGCTCCGGCCAAATGGAGGTATCGCCATCTGAAAGTCTCAATCCATTGAATCGAGGCGGGATCTCTCTAGCGCAACGTGAGATCCGAATCGCCTCAGGCACTGGAACCGCCAGCACGCGATGGCGGAGGTGTCATCGGAAAGGGGCTTCCGGTGGGCTTTCCGAGGAGCCTGCCGGAGGGCTGTGCCTTCTACTTGGGCCTGCTGGTTCGAGTTGCAGGCAATGTACAGGGCTTAAATCAAGGAAAACCTACCTCGTCTGAATGCCTTTATCCTGGCGGACCATCGGGCGAAATACGAAATTCTACTCCCTGCTGGCTGGTGGCAGTTCAAGTGGTGCCAGACTCGAAGCCGCGGTGGTGGGAAATGCGGTGGTGGGAAATCCGGATTGTGTCCCCACAAAAGTCCCCACAGTGAGCAACTCAAGTAGGTTTTCGGGGAACTTGAAGCTTGGAAATGATTGAAAGGTTTGGCTCCCCACCTTGGACACGTTTCGAACTCTGACGGCGTAAATCACCGGGTACTCGAACTGATGCAAGTGCTCTGTAAACAGGGGCATACGGGTGGGAAGGACGGGGCCATCCCGGCTGGGTCCACACCTTGAACGACTCTCGAACTTTGCGGCGTGGTAACCCTGCCCGAACGATCCGAACTGCTCCCGTATCGGAGGCAATTGGCGTCACGCCATTGGTTCTTTCGTGTCATGAAATCGCCATGCGCCGGTCGCAGTAAGGTCGACCATTCTGAATTGTTTCAAATTTGTGAAAAAGCGCGGAGAAGAATTTACACGATGCCGCTGCAGCCTTCGCTACGACTGTCTCATCTATGAATGTTGAATACTCGGAGACTTTGGAGGTTTAGTGTTCAGACGCATCGGCTCCGCTCTTCCGCTTATCATGTATGCGGGACTGCTCTCAGCTCAGGAGCTTAACAGTAACTCGCTAAACGGTAGATATTATTTCGTCCACTTGCTGGCGAATGTCAATACTCCCGGTGTCACTACGAACGTTTACAACCTTTCCGGGACGATCGTTTTTGACGGTGCCGGCCGCTTCACGTTTTCAGGTGACCTGGGGAGCGGCGGAACGGCTCCCACGCCTCTGTCGGGCAGCGGCGTCTACTCGGTTGCACCTACCGGCGTTGTGTTGCTGGACAATGTGAATCCCAATGCGGCGAACACAAGAATCGATGCGCGGCTGGGGGATGAAGGCGAGATCCTCCTCGGATCTACAAGTCGAACGGTGGACGGTTCCATCGACTTCTATGTCGCTCTGCGGGTCCCAACTTCGGCGAATACAAGCGTCTTGAGCGGTGAGTACACGGTCGGCAGTCTCGGATTCCTAAATGCCTCGCAGGCGGGTCTCGCATCCGCTCTTCTTACGTTCAGGTCGGACGGAGGAGGAACCATCCCTAAGGTGGGAGTACTCGGACACGCCGTCGACGTTGTCGGAGATGTCAATTTCTCGGAAGAGATTCTAAATGTGCCCTACAATATCCGTGCGGATGGCTCGGGAACCGCGACGTTCGGCAGCGGCTTTGGCGATGGGTCGGGATTGTTTTTTGGTCTCCACGACATATTTGTCTCTGCTAACGGCAACTACGTGATCGGATCTTCCAGAGACCCGCGGGTCCGCCAGGTCTTCGTGGGCATCCGGAATTTCGGGAGTAATGCCGACAATCACGCCTGGTCGGGCGACTACTGGGTCGCCGAAATGGTCATCGACACCGCTATTCAGACCCCGGCCTTCACCTCCTACACCGGCGGCCTCAAAGCGATCGACGGGCAACGGACGGTTTCGTTGTCTGAGAGCGCGCACGAAGTCTCCATGGAAACAGGCGCGAGCGGCACGTTCTTCGATCTCAGCCGCGTCGAAGCATTCCGCATCGACCCTAACAGCCGCGGTTCCCTCGGGTCTCCCGGCGACACCAATCGCGTGAATATGGCGGTTGGAGCTGCCAAAGGCGGGCGAGCGAATGCTTTTGTCGGAGTCCAGGTGGGCAGCTTGTCCGAAAGGGCGCAACGGCTTGGGATTTTTTTCGGCGCGCGAGCGCCGACGCTGAGCGGTCCCGGCGTATTCGTCAATCCGCTTGGCATCGTGAATGGCGCGTCCTTCGCCATGCCGCCTTTCCCGATTGCCCCGGGGGCGATCATCGCTCTGTTCGGGACAAACCTGGCGCCAGCCGGCACGGACGCCCGCCCTCAGGTACCGGCGCCGTTGCCGACCTCGCTTGCGGGCGTGAGCGTGCTGGTGAATGGCACACCCGCGCCTCTGTACTCCGTGACGCCCGTTCAGGTCAATTTCCAGCTACCCTTCACCGAAAAGGAGTCCTCCGTCCGAATCGCCGTCAACAACAATGGCAGCCTTTCGAACTCGGTCGAAGCCAACGTGGCAGCCACAAGTCCAGGCGTTTTCACTGCGGATGGCAGCGGTATCGGGCCGGGAGCGGTCACCCATCCCGACTTCACTCTTGTGACGGGGGAAAATCCGGCGGCGCGGGGCGAGTGGATCAGCATTTTTCTGACGGGACTGGGGGACGTGACTCCAGCCGTTCCGGAGGGAGCGGCGGCTCCGTCGAACCCGCTCAGCCACGTGATCGACCGTGACGGTGTCCGGGTTTTCTTCAATCGCAAACCTGCGACAGAGATACGGTATTTGGGCCTCGCGCCGACCGCAGTCGGGCTTTATCAGATCAACGTCAGAATCCAGGCGGACGACCCCAGCCTCACAGGTACGGTCAATGTCGAAATCGAGACACGAAACGCCCGCAGTGCCCTCTCCACCATCGAGATCGGAGGATTCGACAAATGAGTCAGCGACTTTGGCCCAAGGCGGCAGGAGCGGCTCGCGAGAATACCTA
>JAEHDI010000733.1 GCA_016880505.1 Bryobacterales bacterium
CAGGCCCTCCGCGTAGTCTCTGGATACGGCCAATCCGGGGATTCCACACGGTCCTGCCTGCCTCGTCGTGCGGGCCTCGTCGTGCGGGCCTTGTCTCATCCAAGGGGCGGGCGTATAATCACGCTATCTTTCGGCAGCCATGAGATTCGGCCACGGCTGCCTCACACCGGCCCTTATCACACAAGAAGACGGAGGCATGGTTATGGCAACGTACGTCACGCTGTACAGGTGGACGGAACAGGGGATCAAGAACGTGAAGGGCTCGCCGGACCGGATTTCAGCGGCCAAGAAGGCTGTTGAGGCGCAGGGCGGCAAGCTCAACAATATCTACGTCACCATGGGCGAATACGACCTAGTCGCGATCAGCGAGTGGCCAGACGAGAAGGCCGCAATCGCCTTCGCGCTGGCGATGGGCGCCCAGGGGAACGTTCGGACGACGACGATGAGGGCGCTCACGCAGAATGAGTTCGCGGAAATCGTGAAGAAGATGCCGTAAACACGTGCGCCGGCATCCAGACCGTTTGCATGCGGGCGCGCGGGTGTGAATGATAGAGGGATGGTTTCGCGGCTCTCGGTGACGGTCCTGGCGGAGAACTGGGCATATGAACCGGGGTTGCTGGCGGAGCACGGGCTCGCGTATTTCATTGAGACGGACGGGGCTAAAATCCTGTTCGACACGGGCCAGGGAATGGCCCTGGCGCATAACGCGAAACAACTCGGGATCTCGCTTGAACAGTTGGACGCGATTGTCCTGAGCCACGGCCATCTCGACCACAGCGGCGGACTGGCAGAGGCGCTTCGCGCGGCGGGGAGGGCGCGTGTATTTGTCCATCCGGCGGCGTTGGGGTCGAGATATGCGCAGCGCGACAAGCCGCCCCGCCGCAGCGCGGGAATGCCAGGCCCGTGTGTCCAGGAACTCGAGAGGGTCGCGAGCAAAGTCCGATGGACCGAGTCACCGACGGAGGTTATCCCCGGCATCTGGGTCACCGGGGAGATACCGAGACGGACCTCCTTCGAGAACACGGGCGGGGAGTTTTATCGGGACGCTGAGTGTCTCGATCCGGATCCCATTCCGGACGATCAGGCGCTCGTGATCGACACGGCCGCCGGACCGGTCATCCTGCTCGGCTGCGCGCACGCCGGCGTTGTGAACACCCTCGCCTACGTGGGCCACCTGAGCGGCCAGAGCCGGATCCGGGCGGTTGCCGGGGGCTTTCATCTGATGCGAGCCGGGCGGGAACGGATTGACGATACGTGCGATGCGCTGGAGCAATTCCGCGTGGAGACGATCGCCGCAGGCCACTGCACCGGATGGCGAGCGATCGCACAGCTTCATCGGAGTCTTGGCGACTGTGTGATTCCCTGCTGCGCCGGGACAAAACTGACGCTCGGGTAGCGGCTCCCGCTCAGAGCGGACGAGCTACTCCAGCCGGTAGTTGGGGGCTTCCTTGGTGATGATGACGTCGTGGACGTGACTCTCCCGGAGTCCGGCCACCGTCACGCGCAAGAACCGCGCCCTCTCCTGGAGTTCGGCGATGCTGGCGCAGCCGCAATAGCCCATGCCGGCCTTAAGGCCGCCGACCAACTGGTAGACCATTTCCGAGATCGGCCCTTTATACGGCACGCGGCCCTCGATGCCTTCGGGCACCAGCTTTCCTGACGCGTCCTGGGCATAGCGATCGGAACTGCCTTGCACCATGGCGCCCATGGAGCCCATTCCGCGATAGCTTTTGAAGGTGCGGCCCTGGTAAAGGATCGTC
>JAEHDI010000734.1 GCA_016880505.1 Bryobacterales bacterium
CGGCGGCGGCCGCAAGCTCCTGTACCATGCGTGCGCGGCGGTCAAGAGGTACCGTGCTGACGGAGGCGAGGACTTCAAATGCACAGGTGAGCAAAGCGTCTCCGGCAAGGATGGCCATGGCTTCGCCGAAAACCTTGTGGCTGGAGGGCTAGCGACCGCGTACGTGGTCGTTGTCGAGCGCGGGGAGGTCGTCGTGGATCAGGGAATACGTGTGGACCATTTCGAGCGCGCAAGCGGCGGCTTCGACGCCTTCGCATTGGCCGGAGACGGCGCGGGCGGCCTCCATGCAAAGGACGGGGCGAATCCGCTTGCCGCCGGCGAAGAGGCTGTAGCGCATGGCGCGATGGATGATCGAAGGGGGCGTCGACTCGGACGGCGTCCACCGGCCAAGCTCCGCGTCCACGAGGCGGACCTGCTCGGTGAGGTATTCGGACAGGATCATTCGTTTTCGGGATGGAACGGTTCGGGCTGCACTTTGTCGTTGCGTTTGAGAAGGATTTCGACCCGCGACTCGGCCTCTTCCAACTGCTTGCGGCAGGTTTCGCTGAGGCCGACGCCTTTTTCGAAGAGAGCGAGAGCGCGTTCGAGCGGGAGGTCGCCGGCTTCGAGTTCCTTGACGACCTTCTCCAGATCCTCGATACTCGCTTCAAAGCTGGCGAGGGGCGGCTTTTCCGGCTCGGGCGTCTTGGCCATCGCCTTATTCTAGCGAAGATGCCGGATCGGCGAGTTTTGGAGGAATCAACTTTCTGTCTCGAAAGCGCTTCTCGCAACGCCGCTCTGCCGGATGATGCTCATCAGCGTTCCTCGCTTCAGCTCGGCGTGGAGCGGAACAGGTACGGTGACAGTGCTCCCCGCCGATCTCTTTTGCATGACGCTGTGACTTCCCCGCCTGCGGGCCTCCCTGAAACCATACCCCTCGAGGATTCGACACACCTCTGAGCCGGACAACGCCCTCAGTTTAGGCAACGCGGACCTCAACCTGCGTCACGAAGACCTCCGACCGGAGTCGATGCTCGACTTCTGATGGATCAGCGGTTTCGAAGAACAGCGTCAGAGCCTCGATGAGGTTCGTCCGGGCCTCCTCGATGGTGTTTCCTTGGCTGGCGATATCAAGCTCAGGACAAAGCGCGACGTAGACGTCGTCCTCGCGCTCGATCACCGCGGTCACCCGGCGTACTTGCTCCATAGGACCCATTGTAGGCTCAAGCCAGCCACCGAAGACACCAAGCTGCCGCCCACGCGTTGTCCCGGCTATCTCCCCGCCCGCTTTGCCGTCACCTCGATCTCGATCTCTATACGAGGGTCGATGAGGCCGGCGACGAACATCGTGGCGGCGGGGCGAATGTCGCCAAGGTACTTGCGTAGAACCGGCCAGCAGAGAGGGAAGTCTTCCGCCTTCGGAAGGATGTACCGCACGCGGACCACATCGCGGAGCGAACAGCCCGCCTCGGTGAGCGCCTGCTCGATGTTGCGGAAGCACTGCTCGGCCTGTTCGATCAGGTCGTCCGAAATCGTCATGGCGCGGTAGTCGAAGCCCGTTGTGCCGGAGACGAAGACCCAGTCGCCGTCAACCACGGCCCGGGAGAAACCGATCTCGGCTTCAAACGTGGAACCCGACGAGATAAGACGACGCACGGCGATTCCTCCTGATATTATGTCAGCCGGAGGGGACTGTGACTTGCGTCCGGTGGTGTCACGCCGAGCCGATAGGCCGCTTTCACCAACTCTTCCCAAACGCCTGCATTAAGAGGGATGCCGGTCCTGCGGCGATCCTCCTCGGCGCGCCATTCGGGCTCTCCGGCTACGAGCACTTCATCGTAACCCGC
>JAEHDI010000735.1 GCA_016880505.1 Bryobacterales bacterium
GACCACGGAGATTGCAAACGCGAGCCGGTCCGTGTCGGCAGCACCGTCCAAAAGGAATGTGTTCGCCGGGGAACGCGCACCGTTCACCGACGGATTCAGCGCCACTGCGCCACGCCCTGGCTGCACGTCGGTGATGATGTCGTGAACAAAGCCTCCCAAGGCACGCGGAATCACCCCCGGGCCCAGCGACGCCAGCGAGATGACGTTTCGCTGGTCGAGCGGCAGTGATGAGATCGAGGCGGCGTCGAGACGGTGGCCGGCCGAAGGGTCGTCCGCACGCAGCGGCGACACCGCCGCCGTCACCGTTACCGATTCTCTCGCCACCCCCACCTTCAGTACAAGATCAAGCCGGGCCCGTTGGTTGACTTCCAACACGATCGGACCTGCAATCACGGTCTGAAAGCCGAGCTTTTCCGCGGTCAACGTGCAGGGACCGGGCAGTAACTGCTCGATCTGATACACGCCTTCGGGGCCGGTGAAGACACTGCGCGCGAAGCCGGTGGCCTCATGCCGGGCGGTGACTCGTGCGCCCGGAACGAGCGCGCCCGATTCGTCACGGATTTCACCGAGTACCGA
Source organism: Bryobacterales bacterium (assembly GCA_016880505.1). Lineage (GTDB taxonomy): Bacteria > Acidobacteriota > Terriglobia > Bryobacterales > Bryobacteraceae > JAEHDI01. The sequence goes on from JAEHDI010000735.1 coordinate 577, forward strand.
CCCGGAGGCAACCTGGCCCCAGACCGGAAACGCCGCTGCGAGAACTAACAGGATCAGAATCATGGCGGCATGAATCAGCGGACGAGCTCCTCCAGGAGTTCGACCGCCGGATCCAGATCGCAGTAGTGCAATTCATAAACCCCGGTTTCGAGCAGGCGCTTCAACGATGCACGGTGTTCTAGGTGAACCGAATGATCGAACAGTGGCAAGTCCTGATCGAGCCTGCGCCAGCCTTCGTCCGGCGAGAGCGGCTCAAGTCGCGCCGGGCCGCCCGTGTGGCGGTTCAGGAATACCACCGCGGCGGCGCGGCACTGGAACGCCGTCATGATGTCCGACAAATCGCTTGTCGAGACCTCGATCGTGATCTTGCCGCTCGGATTCGGTGCGGACGCCCTTCCGCCGAGTTCCGGAAGTACTTCGGTGACTGTTTCGCGGAACCGCATGCGCCGCGGGTTTCCCAGCACGACGCGCTCACTCGACCTTCGCATCAGCGAAGTTGCTTCGTCGGAGATAAATGTCCAGCCGCGTCGCGTGCAGGCGTAAGCGAGGCAACTCTTGCCCGCGCCCGAAGGGCCGCACAGCAGGACACCTCGGCCATTGCGAGCGACGCAGCTCGCATGAATGCGTGTCAAATGCTGGTGCCAAAGGATGAGATAAGCGACGGTGTCCAGATAGAAGTAACGCAACCACTCCCGATTGCTGGCGGTCGCGCGAGTGAACCAACAAGACGCGAACCCCCGTTCGAGATCGCAGACAGCGAAGTTGCTGGGGTCGGAGATCACGGTGAGCAAATACCGCTGCGCGCGAAAGTTCAGGCTCGTTGGACACGGACCCGGGTTCTCCTCATCCACTACGATGTGCAGCCGCAAGGGCGGCACGTCAAAGCACGGGATGAAACCACTCCAATTCTCGCGGGCGGCCGTCAAAACATCGGCGGAGTTCGTCGCTAGCTCGAGAGGAAATCCCAGCGGATGGAAGTTCGCTGTATGAGCGAGGTCCGTTCCTTGACCGAACGGATCGAAGATCCGCGTTTCGGTTTCCACGGATTCTTCGACGGAGAGCACGGGTCCGGGCGCGCCGCGCATCGCCTACTGGACCGCGATCGTCACTTTGTCCGTGCTGGTGATGCCGCCGATCTGAAGCTGTAACGGCACGGCATTTCCCTTGGGAACGTTCGGATTGTCGATCCGAATATTGACCTGGTTCACGCCGACGAACTGCGGAGACATGCCTGAAAATTCGACTTTAACCGGAATCCCGCCGATGAGCACAACTGGCTTCGTGGTCGTCTGCCTGAGTTGATCCAGAGAGTTGTGCCCGTTCGCCACCGGGATGTCCACTTCACCGAGGCCAGTAGCCAGGACTTGCAGAACGTCGTCAAACTTGGCCGGATGTGTCGCCAGTCCCGGTATCGATCCCGTCGGCGCCGCCAGCGCGCCGTCCGGCAAGATCGCGATCGCCGGGCCGATGCCGAAATTGACGGCGAAGATGCCGGGCGAGAATGGGCCGACTTGTACTACCTTCGGGGCCGACAAAACGCCGCCGCGCCTCACCACCACGTTGGCCGTTCCGGTCTTCTGGCCGGCCGGCAGTACATTCCACGGGAGCTGTGCGTTGATCTGCGCCGAACCTCCGGGAATCACTGCGACCAACGGCGCGGGAATGTTGTTAAACGTCACCGAGACGTTCAACAGTTGGGTCGCCAGCGGAATGCTATCCGCGAGCGCAAGAGCCCCGGTCAGTTCCGTGCCAAAGATCGAAACGAGCGATCCCGGAGTTACTGCCTGCCCGGGAGCGAAACTGGCTGCGTTGACCACACCGCCATCGGATACTACCGGCGTCTGGCTGTAGGCGGCAACCGCGCACGTGAGCGTGAGCAATATAAATCCCCGATTGCGCACAAGTCCCTCCTCTAGCGAGTTTACGCTCCGACCCTCAGAGACACAAGGGTAGCCGCCGAAAATTAACGAATGTTACTCTGGAGCGCCTTGTTCGGTCTGCCGATTCAGCGGCTTGGAGGATCGGGGCTGGCGGCAATCGCGTCCAAGGTCCGACGCACTTCCGGATTCCTGTCACCGTTCAGGTCCACCGCTGTCGCCGCTTCTTTCCTCGCTGCTTCGAGGCTGCCGGTCCGTGCCAACACCTGTGCAAGGACCCAGTGAGGCTTGTACCAATTCGGAGAGGCGCTGGTCGCATTGCGCAGGCATCGCTCTACCCCAGTGGCGTCATCCTGCACGGCATAGAGGGCCGCGAGGCTGTACCAGGCGTTATGCGGTTCTTCGGACGAGCGGGTCGAGCGCTCTCCAGCCTCGATTGCCCGCTGCATCGCCTGCAACCGCACAAGTAAGTTAGGCGAATTCCCGGCTAGCGCCGCCAAGCTGCGCGAATACCACAATTCCGCGTTCATGCCCGGAGGTTGCCACTCCAAAGCCCGGCGATGCTGCTCGATCGCTCGATCGAGTCGCC
>JAEHDI010000736.1 GCA_016880505.1 Bryobacterales bacterium
CTCCCGCTTGCGGCAAGCGTCTGCCCACTCGGCGAGACTTGTCAGTACGGGCGTCCCGACCGGGCTCTCCTCGGGACCGCTCGCTCCCATCGGATATACCGGGTCTCCGTGGCTACCCAGCAGGCCGATGTGTCCCAGGATGTGCTGCCGGTTCTCGGTTCCGACCCAGACCATCGTGTCGCCATCCTTGGAGGTGAGAGGGCCGTGCGAGATGTCGCCGACGTTGGTGAACAGGTCGCCCCATTGCGCCGCGAGCACATTGATTAGGTTCAGCCCTTCGGCCTGCGCCTCAAGGATGGCCGTTGTGGGTGACAGGAAGTGAACGTGCGTGTCGGCGGTGACCCAATTCTGCCGGCGCAGATCGGCGAAGCGCGAGATCTCGAGACTCAGCTCGCGCTGTTTCGAGTCGATCTGCAGACGTTTCCGGACCGGCTCGTACTCGAAGCCCTTGGTGATTTCGACGTAGACTTCGCCCACAGGCAACTCAATCTGGAACGTTCCGTCGACATAGCAAAAGGACGTGTCTCCCCACTTGATGTCCGCGCCGTAATCCTGAAACCAGGCCGAGTTGATCTCGGTGCGGTGTCCGTACGGCGGAAGGTAGCGGCCGTCGCGAGACCGGAACGCGATGCGCACGGGGCTAGGCTTTCCAGTGGTAGTGTCCGTGACCGTACCGCGCAGCCAGACCTTCTCGCGCTCCAGTACCTGCACTTTCGTGCCGCGTTCGCGGCCTTCGACTTCCCCGCTCCGAGTGATCTCGCGAACATCGTAATCCCAGCGGCTACCGGTTTTCGTGTTCGCCAGTGTGAGGGTGGCCCCACCGGTGGCCGCTACCTCGGCGTACAGATAGTCCGTGCGCTCCGCGGGCCGCGGCTCGCTCAACCCTCGCACCGGCGAAGACAGCCACGCGGCGGCGTCGAACGGTGGAAGCCGGTAACTGCGCGCGACGACACCGGTATCCACCGAGACCTCCCACGGGCCGTCCTGCCCCGCCGGCAGCGTGAAGCGGTAGAGGCTGAGCCGTTCATACCGCAAGGGATGGCCGCCCGCGCGGCAAAGGGTCACACCAGCGACCGCGACCCAGTCCTCGGAGCGGGCTTCGAGGATGAGGCTACGGACCTGTTTTTCCGGTGAGGGGTTTTCAATGGCGGACAGCCAGAGTGTACCCTGCCAGTCGAGCGAAGGATCGCTGGGGTAGTTCGGGTCCCAAACCGCGATCTGGAGGTCGCCCCAATAGAAAGCGTTCGGAAGCGGGTCGCTCAACTTGCGTGGGACGGGCGCGCGGTGCGGCACGGCGGCAAAACAGAGGTGTCCCCAAGCGTAGTTGAGAGCGTTCACCTCAAAGCGGCGGCGGATGGGGACGGAATGCCGGGCGCCATCTTCATAGACCAGGACCGCCTCGGCCAGCACCTCGCCCACGCGCTCGATCGGATCGGCGCCCGGCGCGGGCCGTTCGGTGGCGTCCCAGTTGCAGAACTGCGCGAGACACAAATAGTTGGCCGTTGCGCCGACTGCCAGCTCGGCGCGCGGCGCCAAGCCCGGACCAGCACCGCGGCTGAGGACGATCCAGGCTTTTTGCGCGGGTTCGCTGGGACCGAGCTCGAACGGAACGCCCCGAAGCTGTTGGCGCCCGTGAGGCGTGCGGATCAAGCGGTCGCCGGCCGATTCGTCCGAGAGCCCTCGGGCTGCGTCGTGGGGACCGAGGTCGCGAGGCGACGCGGTAAAGGAGCGGTTGAGATCAAGAGGAAGGAACTTCCCGACGTCCGCGGCGGAGGCCTGCTGCGCCGCGCCTTCACCGAGCATAAGCCGGACCGCGGGTGCGCCCGCGCCGATGGTCTGGAGAAACGCACGCTTCGTCAGCTTCGTTCCATCGTCCATGGTTCACCTCCTTGAGAGGAGTTCAAAAAGGGCGCGGCGAAGCTTGGGATAGTCCGCGCCATCGCTTTTCAGAAATTCGTCCGCCATCGCGGCGAGCGCAGGCCGTGACTTCGCGCCGTTCTTTTCAATGAGCCGCAGATACTCGAAATCCTGGAAGCCGCGCCGCATCGTCTTCAGGCGAATGGACGGGACCGGCCCATCATAGCCGAATTTCGCACCGGGATAGAAGAGCATGGAAAAGCCCTTGTAACGGCCGCCGGCGTTAGTGTATGGGTCGGCGGGCGGCGCGTCGGTATCCCAGTCACCCCAGTCGGTGGCGTTCCAGTAGCAGATGCCGTCCACCTCGAATTTGTAGCCGCGCCAGCCCCAATAGACTGACTGCACGAGCGGCTCGGCCACGTGCGGCGTGCCGGTGTA
>JAEHDI010000737.1 GCA_016880505.1 Bryobacterales bacterium
AGGAGTTGATTGGTGACGGTCGCGCCGTAGGCGAATTCGCCTTTGGTCTCGATGTCCACGTGAACGGGCTTGACGGTCCTGGCCACCTGCGGGTCGATCGCAATGCCAACCGCGAGTGCGTCGTGAATGGCCGCGCCGCCGGGACCGAATCTCTCCGAAAAGCTGAGGTACGGCTCAGCGATGGCCCCGACAAATCTGGCTACCGGATCGGTGCTCCCTCGCAATTGTGCCGCATCGTTGCGGGTGAGACGTGCCTGTGCGCAGGCCGTCAGATCCACCATCAGCAAGGGGACGCCCGACTCAAACACGATCTTTGCAGCCTCGGCATCGTGGTAAATGTTTGCTTCCGCCGCCGGCGTCACATTCCCCGTTCCGACAGTTCCCCCCATAAGGATGATCTCCCGTGTTTTCGCCGCCAGGTCCGGATACTGCAGGAACGCCATTGCGATATTGGTGAGCGGTCCGACAGGCACAAGCGTGATCTGCCCTGGATTGGCTTCGATCAAATCGTGGATTACCTGTACGGCGTGCCGGGGGTCAAGTCCGATGTTCGGCTTCGGTAAGACTACCCCGCCCAGCCCGTTTTCGCCATGAATCGCTTCGGCTGTGATCAGTTTCCGCTGCAGGGGCCGTGCGGCGCCTTTTGCCACGATCACATCCGTCCGCCGCGCCAGTTCCACCAGTTTGCGAGCATTTTCTGTTCCCAGTTCCACCGGGACATTTCCGGCGACGGTCGTAATTGCCTCGACCTTCAGTTCGGGCGACCGCAAAGCCAGCAGGACCGCCATCGCATCGTCGATTCCCGGGTCGGTGTCAAGAATGACTCGGCGGGGAAATTCCGGCACTGGACTCTGTCGTGTCGACGAAACTCCCTGCGCGAATGCGATGCATACGGTGACCAGCGCTGCGCAAATTCGCATTGCAACCTTATAGCACGCTTTATCTCGAATAGCACGGGGCCGAGGCAGTACTCGCCGAAGAGTCGCCTCACCGGAATTCATCTATTCCGGGTGGTCGCCAAACCGGAAGTCCTATAAGAGGGAATGTCAAGAGACATTTTTCTCCGCCCGCTTGCGGCGGTGGATGCTTTCGAGCATTCAGCTCACAACCTCAAGCAATGTTCACGCTCGGTGGTTGATCGTCTTGGACCTCGCGCCACAGCGGCGAGACTCCGGGTCCGATTCCTAGCGGTTTCATGCCTGTGGTCGTGACGACGCCCTGGGTCTTCTGAAGACTGACAAGCGTGGTGGTTGCTCGATGGGCAACCATGGTCCTATCAGAGACTCGTGGCCTATAGCTTTTTGGGGTTGTCCGAGGGGGCATAGGGTTGAGCCAGAGACTAGGTGCCGAAGCACACAGAGCCTAAACTTCCGGTGGATACTCTCCCTCGAACCCGAACGTCTCAAGCAATCCGATGGCACATCACTAGGCATTGATCCCGGCAGCGGGAACGGACTCTTCGCCGAGACGTTCAAACCGACACTTGCCGTTTTAGCTGTTGGACGTCGAAGCACACTCCTTTCTTCCAGACGAGCAAAGTGATTGTGGCGATCTTGCGTGCCAACGTGAGGCGAGCCATCGTAGGCTTCATCCCTTTGGCGATCAACGCGGTATAGAAATCGTGAAAGGGACCCTTGGCGCTGCCAGCTTTGGTAGCCGCACCTTTGAAGATGCTTTTCAGATCATGATTGTGGTTCTGGTTGAGACCGCGTAGCGCCACGGGCCTCTTGGATCTTTGCAGTTGACCTTGCACGTAGTGGTATTCCCCGCTGCTGTGCGTCTCCAGAGCCAAACCGCTGTACGTCCACAGTTGCCTCTTGGTGCGAAACCGGTGCGGCGTCTGGATCAGCGCGATCAGCATAGCGGCCCGAATCGGACCGATACAGGGAATCCCCTGGAGCAGGTTCGTCGCGCCATGCTTGCGGCTCTCAGCCAACAGATCGCGCCGTGCTTCCTGGCGCAACTTCTGCAGCCCCTCCAGCTGCTGATAGAACAACTCGGCCCGGCGGCGAACGCCGGGTTCCGTGATCTTGTTCAACCATTCCGCTCGATGACGCGGCGCATAGACCGAGGCGCCACCGCAGGGGATGCTCCAGCTTCGGTACAGTGCTTTGATTCGGTTCATGGTGCGCGCCAGATCCTTGCTGATCGCCAAGTAACTGCGGCACAGCTCCTTCAACGTTCTCAGTCCGGTCTCGCCATGATAGACCGCCGACAGAAGCCCCGCGCGCAACAACTCGGCCAGCTTGCGCGCATCGATCCGGTCACTCTTGTTGCCTGTCTTCAGCAGAGCGTTCTTGCGCGGATTGCACACCACCACCTTCGTCACATGCGGCTTCAGCAGGTCGTACATCCAAACGGCCCACGTCCCTTCTTCAAACGTCACGTACAACTCGCCCCGCAGCCCTTCGATAAACTGCACGATCGTGGCCGCCTTGGTCTCCACAATCGACTCCATCACCAGCTTGCCGGCTGCGTTCATCACGGCGATCGTGGTTGCTTCTTTGTGAACGTCCATGCCGATATACTTCGTACTGTTCATTATGGGTGCTCCTTTCGCCAGTGGTTTTGGCTCAACCTAACCTATCTGAAAGGGGCGCCCTCTTATAATGCGTTGACCTGATGGGCGGCGCCACGCATCTCAACTTCCGGTTTGCCCGTCAACCGGCCGGAGCAGGCACAACGGTAAACGCTGGGCGACTTGTGGACCGAAGAGGGCGAGAGATCATACTGAGCTCCGCCGACGCTTAGCGGGCTGAAGACGGAGCGGGCTGTGTCTACCTCAAGACTGTCGCCTGGCGCGTTCACCTCGCACTCGTCGCCCGTGCTCCTGCCTCGGAGCGTCGCCTGTCCGCAGTTAACGAATGACGAATTTGTGCTCGGCCATCGCGACCGTGGGCTGAGGTAGGCCCATCCGCGCCAGGCAGTTATTGAACCGCGGATCGGCGCGCAGACAATCCCACTGCGGCGCGACGGCCAGATGTACCAGGCACGGGTCGTGGCCCTCCAGCGCTCGCCCTAGATGATGAAACGCCGCGTCCAGATCGCCGGCTTCCCCGTAGAGGACCGCCAGTTGGATAGCCGGGACGAGGTCCCCGCCGCTCGCCATGCGGCTAAGGCTGTACGTCACCACCGCGGCGCGCCCACCCTCCGCGTAAACCCGCTTCAGTTCGTCGAGCAGCTCGCCGGGAGCGCCGCAGTCTTCGGCGTGACGGATCGCCTCCGCCATGTGGCGATCGTAGTCGCCCTTTTTCCAGTAAGCGCCGGCCAGGTGCTCGCGAGCGAGCAGGTGGCGCGGGTCCAACTCCAGCGCCTTGTTCGCCCATTCGATCGATTCGTCATACCGCCGCTGGTTCCAGTACGAGAGCGAGATTTGCAGATGCACTAGCGGCGAGAACGGGTCGCGTTCGAGGGCCTTCTGCTTCAACTGAAGACCTTCTTCCAGTTTGCCGATCGCTTCCAGCAGCCGGCCGCACACCAGGTACGCCTCGGTGTGATTCGGGTTCAACTCGAGCGCGCGCCGCAGGCTCCTCTCGGCGCCAATCCAGTTCCACTCACTCAGGAAGAGCACGATTCCCAGCGCAACCTGTGCGTCGGCGCAGGAGGCATCCAAAGCCAGCGCCGCGAGCGCCGCCGCTTTCGCCTGATCGTACGCCTCCGCGTGCGGCATGACGCGGAACTCCGCCTGCGCGCACCACGCAAGGGCCAAACCGGCGTGCGCTGCGGCGTAGGTAGGGTCCAACGCAATGGCAGCCTGGAACGCCGCCACCGCTTTCGGCGTCTCGGTCATGGACGCCGCCAGCAAATGCGCTCGCCCGCGCCCGATCAACTCGTACACTTCTGACGTATGAACCGGAAGCAGCGGGCGCATCCCGACGCCACTCACCCATCGATATCCTGAGCGCGCCACAGTTTCGATGTACTGTCGCCTCCCCAGCGCCTTGCGCAGGTGCGAAATATGGACCGCCAGTATTCCTTCTTCGACAAACGATTCCGGCCACACCGCCGCAAGCAGTTCGTTCTTCCGAACCAGCCGCCCCCCGTTTCGAACCAGCACTACCAACACGTCGTACGCTTTCGGTGCTAGCCCGATCGCCTGGCCGTGCTTCGTCAATCTCCGCTCCCCGACGTCGAGCGTGAATTCCCCGAACTCATAAACTTCCCGGCCAGCCATTCGTTTAATCGTATCCCACGCTTCACTGTGCCGCGTCGACACTCACGTCGACGTCCGGGAGCTTAGATGAACGCTTAATCGAAATTTAAGGAATCCTTCAAGACTCCCTCCCGCCTTTGCCTCTACTCTGAGCACTATCAGGAGGGAAACATGCCGAACCAACAAGATCCTTTCAGCGGAACGTGGAAAATGAATCCACAGAAATCGAACTTCGACCCCAATCATCGGCCTTCGGAGGCAACCATGCGCTTCGAGCGTGAATCCGAGGGTTACCTCATGCGGGCGGAGGGCGTCTGTGACGGTAAACACGTCGAGGAGCAGCCCCAAAGGTTCATCTTGGATGGCAAGGAGCATCCCGTTCCCGGCGTGCCTGATGTAACCGCCGTGTCGACTCGCCCGGACCCGAACACCATCCGCGCAGCGGCACGAAGCGGCGATCGCACGGTCGGCGAGGGCAGCTACGTTGTATCCGCCGACGGAGCAACGCTGACAGCAACGGTACGCGGTATCGATGCTCAGCAGCGCCCGTTTCAAACTACGGTGGTGTGGGACCGTCAGTAGATCCACGCCTGCTATCCTCGCTTCAGATATGAATTTCAAACCCGCGAGCTAGCGCCAACTATTTCAGTTAGGACGGCTTCCACGGCGTAGTGTAGAACAAAGTTGCTCAACTGCCGGATGGTCGGCAATCCGGGAGCTATCCACATGAGCGTATAGTCACCGACTCGTGGAAGTGCTTGCGACCGCCGACTGGCCGAGGATCACCCGCCGGTAGTCGCCCAGCGTTTACCGATCTGGCTGTCCTGCCTGGATAACGGCCCACTGTTCCATAACGAGCTGGGTCGGCCCCAACGGGAGCCGAGCCCCGGCTGTGGAAGAGTGGCCGACGTCCAGGACTAGCCGTAGCTCAACCGCTGATCCATAGCTGATTTGGCAGCCCGGAGGCTCGTCAGCATGGCGCGGCACTACTGGTG